>NZ_JBQXDJ010000020.1:0-66166 GCF_052601015.1 Chitinimonas violaceus
TGCGAGGCTGAAGCATTACCGTGCAGTGGCGTTCCGGTTCGACAAACTGAAACGGAACTATGAAAGCATGGTTGCCATGGCCTGTGGGTTTCTATGGCTACCTATGTGAAACGTCAACAGACCCTAGCCTTGTGAAATAAGGCAAGACAAGGCGAAAACCGCTGAGGCAGCGGAGCTTGCAAGTGGTAATTGAGTATTCCGTAGTTGTTTTCTACGCCGTATCGTTGACGTACAACGACGTTTGGTATTTTTCAGGTGGTACGTGGTACTGCTGAAGCTCAGCACTTAGGGATGCATACAACGTCTGTAACCACGTAGGTTGTGCAGTCTCGGGTGTAGTCACAGACGGTTGGCGAAAATCGGTCGGACTGACAATGATGCGTACGGGCTTGCTGGTCTGAGCGGCAAGTATGAACAGGTCCTCGGCTGCTTCGTCACCCACGGCAATGCAGCCGATTGAAACTGAACTGCCGTGAATCATGATGTCACCACCCAGATTGTGCCGCTTATCCCCCTGCGCCATGTGCCGGTCAAACGCATTCGGGTAATTCAGGCGAATTGAAAGATGAAAACGGCTGTTGGGGTTCAAGGACTCCGCTTGGTAGATGCCTTCGGGAACCTGCTCGTCGCCTTCCTTTAACTTGGGTCCCAGGTTCCCGCTGGCGGCAAGTATGGGATAGGCCTTCACGAACTGCCAAGGTTGCTGCGATGTGGTCCGGCCATAGACTTCCAGGCGGCGTGCATCTTTGAAGGCCACATAAGCCAACTCCTTGGGCGGATAGCTCAGACCTGCCGCGACGACTTCTGCACGCAGCCGGGCTTCGACTGCCGAGCCATATTCAGTCAACCGTTCATTCACGGTGTATCGTGTACCGCTCATAAAGTAAGACTTGATGCTTTTTCGAGAGTCATGTGCGAAATGGACTACCGCCATGGTTACCAGAATGATGCAAAGCAGAATGAGGTAAATGCGGGTAATGGGCTTCATGAAAACTCAGCGCGACGAATGAGCACTTTGAGGCCTCAGTACCGGTTGGGTTCCCCATCCTGAAAGATCACGAGTTCCCCGGCCTGCATTTGCGTCCACTGCTCGTTGTCGGTCAGCGGTTGCGTCGCAATCATCGCAACCCGGTCGGCCGGCGTAGTCAGCGAATTAAAATCCACACTCACGTCCTGATCGATGAGATGGGCATTGCCAAATGGTGCTTGGCGCACCAGATAGTGCAGATTGGTAGAGCAATGTGCAGCCAGCCATTGCCCATTCGACAGCAAGAAATTAAAGCTGCCGTGTGCGCTGAGTGTTGTCACCAACTCGCGCAGGGCAGTGTATAGCTGATCCTGAGGCGGTTCTGTATCAAACCGGCTTGCAAGCTGCTGCAACAACCAGCAGAAGGCATGTTCGCTGTCGGTATCGCCTACCGGTTTGAACCTCTCGCCAACTAATGCTGGCAGGGTCTTCAAGTCGCCGTTGTGGGCAAATACCCAATAGCGCCCCCATAGTTCACGCTGGAAGGGGTGGGTATTGGCCAGATTGATATTGCCTACTGTTGCCTTGCGGATGTGTGCAATAACGTTGGTTGATTTGATTGGATAGTTCCGTACCAACTCGGCCACCGGCGAGGTGCTGGACGACTGCCAGTCGAGGAACAACCTGCAGCCCGGCCCCTCGAAAAAGCCGATGCCCCAGCCGTCGGCATGGTGGTCCGTCAGCCCGCCACGCTTGCGGAAGCCTTCGAACGAGAAGCAGATATCGGTAGGTGTGTTGCAATTCATGCCGAGCAATTGGCACATCTTGAATAGTCCTTGTTACAGCGGTAAATCTCGGCCAAACGGCGACTTACCTCGGTATTTTCAAGCGTATACTTGAAAGAATTCTGCGTGGAGGCCAACCGATAGACCTCCGAGGGGGGTGAAGATGAACCTCTATGGTATTGGTAATTCGGTCAGTCAGGTGTTTACATTAAGTGGCATTGGCCGCAATGGCGCAGTGCAATCTGCATCGGGCAACGATGAAAAGTTGCGCAGAATCGGCTCGACCAATGTACGCCTTTCTGAAGCCGGTCGGTTGCAATCGGCTTTGTCAGATCTCAAAACCTCCGCTAGTGCCCTCGATAGCAAAGACAAGGTCGCCAAGGTAAAGGCGAAGTCGGACAACAAGGACATCACAGCGGTAACGAACCGTACCGATGTGGAACCCAAGTCGTTTGATGTCCAGGTCAATCAACTAGCTCAGTCGCAGCAGCTGCGCAGCCAGGCTTTCGCGGACCGCGACAGTAGCATTGTCGGTACTGGCAGTTTGCAGGTGGAGTTTGGGCGCTTCAACAGTTCCAGCAATAGTTTTACACCCACCGAAGGTACGCGCCGTACTGTCAGTATCTCGGCTGGGGATGGCACGCTGAATGGGATTGCCAAGGCGATTAACCGTGCCAATGTCGGCATTGATGCCAAGGTGGTTGAGGACAACGGAAGCTTCCGTCTGGACTTAAGTGGTCAAAAGACCGGTGGCGACCAGGCTTTCCGTATTCGCGTAAGCGATAACGACGGCAGCAACCAGGACAACAGTCAGGGGCTGTCGCGTCTGGCGTATGATCCGAGCGAAGTGCCGGGCACGGGCCGTAATCTGGATATAAACCGTAATGCCAAGTTTGCGGAATTGACCTTGAATGGCAAAGCCATCATCAGCGCGACCAATGATGTCAGCAATGTGGACCGTGGTATTTCATTGAGGTTGAGCGCTACCGGTGTTGCCAAGGTTGATCTTGCACGTGAGGTGGATGAGGCGAGCAGCAGCGCCCGTACTTTTGTTGACGCGGTTAATCGTTTCAACGATCAGGTGGCAGGGGGGCGCAGCGATACGCAATCCCGCAAGGTGGTCGGCCAGATCGACAAGGCTTTGAGTGCTGCGCAAAGCAGTGGTGAGACGAATCGGCTTACGCTCGAACAGGTCGGGATAGAGCGTGACAGGCAGGGGCAGTTGAAGCTCGATGAAGAGAAGTTCAGCAAGGCATTTGCCAAGGATGCCGAGCAGGTAAGCGGCCTGCTAGCCGATGCGGCAAGCCGTGTCAGTACCTCCAGCACGACGGCGCTGACCAACAGCCAGCGTATAACGACCCTCGATAGCACAAACCTGCTAGCTCGCAGTGACAACCCTTATGCTGCACAGACGCGCATACCGCAATTCCAGAGCCGCTATACCGAGCAGCAACCAACACTGCTTTCCTACTCGCCTAGCACGCAGAACCTATATGGCTTGTCCCAATACTTGTCCATAGCGGGGTTGTAGCGGAGCCACCAATAAAAGCGCCCGGATTTACCGGGCGTTTTTATTTGGATGGTTACAGTCTTACTTAAAAAGCCGATCGCGATTAAAACCAGTTCACGATCTGTCGCGAGCAACCGTCAGTAGTGAATAAGCTCTGATCACGGCGGCGCAGCAAGATCGCAAGCGCGGCCAACAAACCCCAGCGAAGCGATTCTGGCTAGGCATGCAAACGCAGACAGTACGTAGGTACGGCAAGTGTGCATAACAACGCCAGAAGGGTTTTGTTCGCCGTGCTACTCGTCCATACCTGCGGCAACGGTGCTATACCCATTATCCACATGCATGATTTCCGCCGTCACCGCTGAAGAGAGGTTGGACAGCAGGAAGGCCGCCACATTGCCGACTTCTTCAATGGTGACGTTGCGCTTCAGCGGTGCCGATTGCTCGACGTGGTGCAGAATCTTCGAAAAACCGGCAATACCTGCAGCGGCCAGCGTTTTAATGGGGCCGGCGGAAATGCCATTCACCCGGATGCCCTGGCCGCCGAGAGACGAAGCCATATAGCGCACATTGGCTTCCAGGCTGGCTTTGGCCAAGCCCATCACGTTGTAATTGACCACGGCGCGTTCAGCGCCCAGGTAGCTCAGCGTCAGCAACGATGCATCGGCACTCAGCTGCGGGCGCAGGGCCTTGGCCAAGGCAGCAAAGCTGTAGCTGCTGATGTCGTGGGCGATGTTGAAGGCTTCACGGCTGACTGAATCGAGATAATCCCCCGACAACGCTTCGCGCGGTGCGAACCCGATTGAATGGACGACACCATCGACCCGGTCCCAATGCTTGCCCAAGTCGGCAGCCATGGCGGCAATCTCTTCGTCAGAACCGACATCGCAACGCAGGATGATATCGCTGCCAAATTCCTTTGCCAGATCGACGACGCGGTCTTTGAGCTTGTCGTTCACGTACGTGAAGGCCAAGGTGGCCCCTTCACGGTGGCAGGCCTTGGCAATGCCATAGGCGATGGAGCGGTTGGACAAGAGGCCGGTGACCAGGATCTTTCTGTCGGCAAGAAAACCCATTTATTGACTTCCTTCACTTTGGGAAGCGCCGATTGTAGCCCGCTGACTACGTTGGGCCAATGCCGACAAACCGGTCAATCGCTTGATTTGCAGCTGTTTTACCGACTTGCTTTGCGCTGTATCAATAAACAGCGCTCGGTTTCGCGCTACGGTGCGCCCTTTTTGTAAATCGAGGCGCCTTGCATGGCTATTTCCCTGTTCGACAACGGCACCCACCGATGCCTGATGTTCGCTGACCTCGTGGACGATACCAATAACGAGGCCGTGCAGGCGAATCAGTTCCTGATTGTCTCGGGCAAAGAAGGAGCCTTGATCGACCCGGCAGGCAATATGACCTACAACGCCTTGATCATGGCCATGGCGCGCTACTTCCCCGCGCGTGAGCTCAAATACATTTTGGCGTCGCATGGCGACCCGGACATCGTTGCCTCATTGAACAAATGGCTGGTAAGTACCCAATGCCAGCTTTTGGTTTCCAAGCTTTGGTCGCGCTTTGTGCCGCACTTTTGCAATGTGGGTAATTCGGCAGGCCGCATCACTGGCGTACCGGACGAAGGCTGCTGGATTACGTTGGGCAGCAGCAAGCTGGCTGCGGTGCCAGCTCACTTTCTGCACGCAGAAGGCAACTTTCATTTTTATGACCCGACATCGCGCATCCTTTTCTCGGGCGATATGGGTGCTTCGATGGTGGAGCATGAGGCAGTTACAGCACCGATTGCGAGCTTGGCGGAATTCAACCAACACATCGCCAGCATGGAAGGATTCCACCGGCGCTATATGGTAGCTAACAAGGTATGCCGCCTCTGGGCCAATATGGTCCGGCCCCTGGTTGAGCGGGGTGAAGTCACCATGCTGGTACCACAGCATGGCCGTTACTTTGTCGGCAAGACGGTGCTGTTAGCTTTCCTCGATTGGATATCCAACCTCAGTTGCGGCATAGACCGCTTCGACGAAGGCCATTACCGCATACCGGGGCAGACTGCGAGTCGTAGCAGGATAGGGGCAGTGGAGCAACCATACGCGGTTGTGTGAATTAAGGTGCTGTATAGGCAGGTGTCAGGTGAATATCTCGGACGAGATTTGCAGACTGCGAATGTTGTAATCGGACCTTCGAGGAAACGGCAGAGTTTGGCGTAGATAAATATGAGCCCAGCTTGCTGGTGCAAGTTGGGCTCATGAGGTGAAGATTGAGTGAGGGCGTAATACTCAAGTGTAGCTACAGTGCTTGATGAGCCTCTACTTCTTCCCCGGTGCGAGGGTTACGGCCATGGATGCGCTACCACCAGAACCGAATCCCAAGAACTTACCATCCGAACCAAAACTGACAGTCAGTTGAACTTCCTTAAGGCCGTAATCGCCAGTGAAGGCTGAGGATAAACTGGTCAGCACTTTTTTGATTTCACCCTTGGCACTCGCCAAACCGTTGCTCAGTTTTTCAGCTGAGATGAGTGCGCTGGGTTTGGCTGCCTTCGGTTTCGCCTTGGCTGCGCTGGACTTCTTTGCTGCACTGCTTGAACTGGCCCCAGCCTTTTTAACAGCGCTTTTAGCAGGGCTTGCTTTCTTCGCCGGGCTTGCCTTTGCCTTAACTGCTGGTTTTGAAGCAGGTTTGGCTGACTTCATTGCGCCATTTGTGGTTGGCTTGGCCTTTGCGGTGGTTGCCGGTTTGGCAGTCTTGGTGGCCACTTTACTTTGTGACGAAGCAGAACTCATAGCGGGTTTTGCTTTGGCGGGTGCTGCTTTACTTGGTGATGAAGCGGCACCCATAGCAGGTTTTGCTTTTGCTGGTGGTGCTTTACTTGGTGATAAGGCAGAAACTGTAGCGGGCTTTGCTTTTGCTGGTGCTGGTTTGCTTTGTAGCAGTCCAGAAGCGGCTCTAGCCAATTTGGACGCTGGGGATTGAGTCGTAGCCATTTTCTAACTCCTTTAATAAGAACCCATAACCAAAAATATCATTCAAAACAATCGTTACTGCGAGGTCCGGTGATGAATGGAGACCACCTGCCTGTAGTGTAGTTATAGCGAAGATCAATATATTTACATGCGTTAACGTAAAAAAATGGCAAGCTCATCTGGCAAAAAAAGAGCGCACCAAAAGGCGCGCTCAAATTTGATGGGTATTACAGTTAGGGACTAGCAATATAGACCGCCAAATCGAGAATGCAATTACTGCCGAAAGGTGCACTGGCTATGGTTCTTCACCGCTACCTGTAAATCCATCTTCCGTGGCAACGAGTGTTGTTTACTCAGAATGAAATACGCTATCTTCATCGATCAAGTGAGTATCGTTACCACCCTCGACTCGGGCCAGCGTTGCGAATGAAATCGGCTTCACATCAATTACCGGATTAGCTTGCACTTGCGGTGTCTGCGTACGGCGTTTTTCATATCCTCATTCGTCAATGACTAGCGTGTTGCCCTCGTTCTCGAATACCCCGAACGTATCGATTATCAGCGTATTGTCTCCCTCTAGGATTTTGGTGCGCACTTCGTACTTATTGAAATCTTGATTGGCAGGTTTGGACATCACGATGATGTCTTGCACGGCACCCACGATCGTCAAAACACACGGTTTATTGCCCATTGACTGAGGAATATTTTCAGCAGTAAACGGAATAGTGCTGAGATTCCTTTGAGGTGTTACAACTCACTACTGGCGACACTATTCGTTGCTTGCAATTGAGTGAGGGGTACAGCGTTGTGCCAGTTCATGGCCTCATCTTCTGTAGCGTAAACAGCTAAAATCCTCTGCTATCAGCGTGAGATTGTGTGTGTCTTTAATCCGCCAGAACTGAAAACTGCTGCTGCCAGAACAGGCATACTCACCATTATTTCAATTTTGCTTTTCATCATCGAGCCCAGAAATCATTGTCCCAATAGCGGTACTGAGATCCTGGATACTGTCGAACCAAAGGCAGGTGCTGGTGCTTTGCATGGTGCATTCTCCACAGGAGAAAAGCTGTTTTATAGCCCTGCCTTTGCACTACTGCGAGCTGTGCAGTGCCTCACCTCACATCTTTTGCGATACCCCCTATTTTCGGGTCGGTGAGGCTGTGATTGCCGGTTTCGACATGGCCTGCGAACCGGCGTAAAAAACCATTACCCGCAGTGACGCTGACATCAAACCACTGCGCGCTGGCGGAAAGGTTCCAGACATCTGTGGTGGATGATGCTGGAAGGACGGTAAAGCGCCTTGTGTCCTGATCGTTGTATCCGTTCGCCACCACAAAATTGCATGTGGCTTGGCCGGTATTGCGCAGGGTGAGCAAGAGGCTGCCGCTGGGTTTGTCATAGCGGACCTGCACTTCGGGTTCTGCCTGCTGCTCCCCTGCTGCGGTGTAACTGCCCTGGAATTGGCAGAAGAAACCATTCGGGCCATAAACCGAAAACGCGTAGGTGGCTTTAACGCCATCGGCAAGTACGGGCATCCAGCTGTCAGACAGTGTTTTGCCGGCTTCAACCGAATACTGCCACGGGCCTTTGTGGTCATTGACGTTGACGAATGAGCGATCGGGAAACACCGAATCATTGGGTTCGTAGGGTTTGTCGGCATCGTTGAACACCGCGTGGTCATCTGTATAGACGATAAACCCGGCACCGACAGTGCCTGAGTTGGCAAAGTCTATCCAGAACTGTTTCCCGTCTGGGTCGAGCCGGCCATGAGCGAATAGCGTATAGGGCAATGCACGCGAGCGCCGTTGGCCAAGCTTCTGCACCGGCCGGTTGGGTATGACTGGGGGTACCGGGCCGGGCCAGGGCCGGCTGGCGTCAGCCACCGCTTTGTAGTTGCGGGTATCGGGCAATACCGGCTGGGCAATATCGGGGTTTCTGAAGTCGAAAGCGCTGGTCAGGTCGCCACACATGGCGCGCCGCCATGGCGAGATGTTTTCGCAGATCACACCGAAGCGTTGTTCGATGAAACGCAGCACAGAGGTGTGATCGAACACCTGCGAGCAGACCCAACCACCTTTGCTCCAGGGCGAAATGACTAGCATAGGCACGCGCGGCCCCAGGCCAATCGGCACGCCGTTGTAGTTTTCGGCATCGACAGAGACGGTGCTGCGGCCCTGGTAGCCATACAGGCGGGTGTTTACCGGCGGCACATAGGCCGGCATATGGTCGAAGAAACCGTCGTTCTCATCGTAATTGACGATGAATACGGTCTTCGCCCACACAGCAGGGTTTGAAGTCAGTGCCTGTAACAGTTTATCGACCAGCGCCTGGCCGGCAGCCGGTGTAGATGTAGGGTGTTCGCAATAGGCATCGGGGCACACTATCCAGGAGACCTTGGGCAGCCGGTCGTTCTTCACGTCCTCAGCAATCGCATTGGCCAGTACCTCGTCGTATGGCGCATCGTTTGAGCTGAGTTTGTTGCCCACATAGGCGCGACCGCGTTTGTAGAGGTCGGAGTTTTTGTCCAGCTTTCTGAATGCCTTGTGGTAGGCCAGCGAATTGCAGCCGTAATTGGAATAAGCCTGGTACACCTGCCAGTCGATATTGTTTTCCTGCAGCTGCATGGCGTAGCTTTTCCAGAGCAGGCCTTCCCAGGGTTCGTCCTGCGCCATATCGCCGGTCCAATTGCTGTCGAGCTCGCGCCCGCGTAAGCGCTTCTTCCTGTTGGCCGAGTCGTACCCCGTCATGGTGTAGACGCTTGCGCCGCTGGTGTAATACTGGCGGTTGGGTTCGGTATTGCCGAAGAACGAGCAGTGATTTGCATCGCAGATCGTGAAGGCATTGGCCAGCTGGTAGTAGAACGGTAAGTCTTTTTCTGTGTCGTAATACCCCATCGACATCCTGCTTTTCAGTGGTACCCAGGCATCCCAGTTTTTCCAGATGCCTTGTTCCAATTTCCAGCTGTGGTCGGTTCCACCGACTTGCTGTGCGCTGGTTGTGGAGGTATCGAGCCGGAACGGCAGTACGTAGTCCATACGGGCCTGTGCTGCCGGGTTGTCCTCGTACCAGGTGTCTTTCTTATGCCAGTTGCTGTGCCCCACATTGGCATAGCCCTTACGCTGGCCCCCATTCCTGCCTACAGGTTGGAACCAGACCGGTTTGCCGCTGAGCAAAGGCACGGGTCGTGGGTCGCCAAAGCCACGTACGCCATTCAGGGTCCCGAAGTAGTGGTCGAACGACCGGTTCTCCTGCATCAGTACGACGATGTGCGCCACATCCTCCAATGTGCCGGTAACCTTGTGTGCGGGTATGGCCAAGGCATCGCGAATGCTTTTTGGGAGTACGCTGGTGGATGCCGCAGCGCCAGATAGCTGTAATCCCCATTTAAGAAACTGCCGACGGTTTTTTATAGTCATGATTAGTCTCGTGGAAGAAGGGCGGTTGGAATGCGATCGCTAAGAACCTGCAGTGGGCGCTTATGGCCGTGGTACAGCACATCGCATTGCCGCGTATCTTCCTGGCGTCATGTTTCAGCAACATGAAGCAGATGGTTTTTAGACTGGTCTAACTCAACGGCAAGTTAGCTTTGGAACAAACTGAGGTGCATATGAAATCGATATATAAAGCAGTTTTTGTTGCTGGTGTCCTGTCTACAATGTCGGCAACAGCCAACGCATCGTCTTCAGACGGTTGGGCTGAGTTTCGCCAGGACGTGACCAAAGCATGTATTGCTGCAACGAAGGACCAGATAAAAAAGCCGAAAGTGACAGTAGACCCGTTCGGCAGTGAATCCTATGGGTTGGCTTTGGTGCAGGGCCAGTCGGCACACAGCAAGGATGTGCTGAGCATTATTTGTGTGTACGACAAGAAGACTAAAAAGACGGAGATTGGTGGCGAGTTAAAGCTACGCTGATTACCGCGTATTATTTATCGGCCGGGGTTGATGGCGATACAATGAATAACTGGGGACTAGACATCTAAGCAATTTGCTTGATTGAATCGGGAAATGAAAGAAAGTAGATATTTCGGAAGCCAGGGTTGTTTAGTTCGAAGTCGGTTGATTCATTTATGTCCAACTTTCCAGAATTAAACCGGTGGTCTGCTACAAGCAGAAGATCGATGATATTGTATTTCTTTTTATATGAATCCAGTTTCTGTGCCTTTCGATCAATAGCATTTTGCAATATTTCTGGGGAGACTTGTCCTACCCAGCCCACTCGGTCATCTACGTATTGCCAATGAGGGTAGCCTGAGGATTTACCATCGTTTGGTAACGGTATGATATGAACTGTAAGGTTGGAAACTGTATGAAACTCTGGAGGGGTAGGGTATGTCGAAGGCAGTTTAAGCAAGTAATCCAGTACTTCTCGCATGTTTGCTTCTAACAAGTTTCCATGGAAAACTGCTCTTATCGGTTTCCCGTTTGATTGGTAATATAGTTTCGCCAGCCTGTTAATTTTCCTGCTATTGAGTACTTCCCGGTACTTAGTTGGAGAACCTGTTCCAATTTCGTCGTCACATATATTGGTTTTTTGTTTGTCTTCGTCTGGTTCATCGCAGATATTGTTTTCCCGGTTAAATACCTGCCGTATTTCCAGGCCAAAAGTATTGCCGTTGTATTTGATTTCAAAATCGGGTGGCTCTGGAATATCAATGATTTCCCAGTTCTGAGGTAAGAGCTCAGCAGCTTTTTGGGCGTAAGCTCGTTCTTGATCTTTGTTTGCCATAACATCGTTTAGCGATCTTATTATTCTTGTTAGAAGATAGTTTGTATAAAAAGATAAAGCCACCCGTAGGTGGCTTTATCTTTATTCAGGCTGGTTTGTTGTGAGGTTCAGAAGGCTTCTTCCGGCATCGCCAACACACTCTCCGCCCCCTGCTGAATCGCAGCAGCCAAACCACCCACTTGTGGCAGCAAGTGAGCTGCGAAGAAACGTGCGGTGATCAGCTTGGCATCAAAGAAAGCTGTGTCGGCACTTGCATCAGCCAGTTTCTGCTTGGCCACCAGTGCAGCACGGCCCAGTTGCCAGCCACCCAGCACAATGCCCATCAATTTGAGGAAGGGGACCGAGCCGGCTGCTACATCGCGTGGCTGTGCGTCAAACTGCCCAACGACGTAGTCCGTGCTTGCACGGGCATGTACCAGCGCTGCGTTAAGCGCATCACCGATGTCTGAGAGGCCGGCAGTTTTGAGCTTGCCTGCGGTGGCTTCGACTTCACTTAGCAGTGCCTTTGCAGTCATACCACGTTCGGCGGCAGTCTTGCGGCCAACCAAGTCCAGTGCCTGGATGCCGGTGGTGCCTTCGTAAATAGCAGTAATGCGTGCATCGCGCAGGTATTGGGCTGCGCCGGTTTCTTCAATAAAGCCCATGCCACCATGGATTTGTACGCCCAGGCTGGCGATTTCGTTGACCTGCTCCGTATTCCAGCCCTTGACGATAGGAATCAGGAAGTTGACGACAGCCTGCCAGCGGGCTTTTTCGTGCGCATCGGGGTGGCTGCCAGCCTTGTCGAGCGCCGCACCGGTGAAGTAGGTGAGGGCGCGTTGGGCCTCGATCTGCGACTTCATCGTCATCAGCATGCGGCGGATGTCCGGATGCTTGATGATGGGAGCAGGGGCAGTATTTTCCGAACCCAGCTCGCGGGACTGGACGCGATCCTTGGCGTAGGCCACCGCCTGCTGGTAAGCACGTTCGGCGATCGCCATACCTTCCACACCCACGCCGAGACGGGCTGCATTCATCATGGTGAACATATAGCTCAAGCCACGATTGGCTTCGCCGACGAGGTAACCAATCGCACCGCCGTTATCGCCATAGCTCATCACGCAGGTTGGTGAACCGTGGATGCCGAGCTTGTGTTCCAGCGACACGCACTTCACATCGTTACGCGCGCCGAGCGACCCATCGGCATTGACCATGAACTTGGGCACGACGAAGAGGGAAATGCCTTTCACGCCGGCTGGTGCATCGGGCAGGCGGGCGAGGACGAGGTGGACGATGTTGTCCACCATATCGTGTTCACCCCAGGTGATGAAGATCTTCTGGCCCGATATCTTGTAGGTGCCATCGCCCACCGGTACGGCTTTGCTGCGCACCTGGGCAAGGTCGGACCCAGCCTGGGGTTCGGTCAGGTTCATGGTGCCAGTCCATTCGCCAGTCGCCATCTTGGGCAGGTAGGTGGCTTTGAGTTCGGCCGAACCATGGTGCGCCAATGCCTCCAATGCGCCCAGTGTAAGGAGCGGGCAAAGGCTAAACGCGACATTGGAAGCGCACCACATTTCATCTGTGGCCATGGCTACCAGTGCCGGCATGGCTTGGCCGCCGAACTCGGTTGGTGTACGCAGGCTGATCCAGCCGTTCTCAGCAAACTGCTGGTAAGCACTCTTGAAGCCCGGCGCGGTGGTGACAACGCCGTCTTTTAACTGGTTGCCATGCTGGTCGCCCACCCTGTTCAACGGTGCAATCACGTTTTCCGCCAGCTTGGCAGCTTCTTCCAGAATCGCATCGACGAGCTCGGGATTCACATCTTCATTGCCGGGCAAAGCGGCAACTTCGCTCAGGCCGGCCAGCTCATTAAGTACGAAACGGATGTCGGCTACAGGGGCGCGGTAGGTCATGACGATCTCCAGATCAGATTAAATACGTTCGAGCGCTTGCTTGATTATTTTGACTTATAAAACGGCCACCATGGTGACCGTCCTAGTGCATCGCGACGTTACTTGCTTAATTCAGCAATCAACTCCGGCACCGCGGTGAACAGATCGGCTACCAAGCCATAGTCTGCTACCTGGAAGATCGGGGCTTCCTCATCCTTATTGATGGCGACAATGACTTTGGAGTCCTTCATCCCTGCCAAGTGCTGGATGGCGCCTGAGATGCCGACCGCGATATACAGCTGCGGCGCGACGATCTTGCCGGTCTGGCCGACCTGGTAGTCGTTGGGTGCATAGCCAGCATCGACAGCCGCACGGCTCGCGCCGATAGCCGCGCCGAGTTTGTCGGCCAGTGGTTCCAACACTGCATGGAATTGCTCATTGGAGGCCAAGGCACGGCCACCGGAGACAATAACTTTGGCCGCGCCCAGTTCAGGACGGCTGGAGGTGGTCAACTCGGAAGATACATAGCGCGACTTGCCGGCATCGTTGCCTGCGCCAACATTTTCCACTGCTGCTGCGCCACCTTGGCCTGCGGTATCGAATGCCGGGGTCCGTACTGTGAGCACCTTGATCGCGTCGGCCGATTGAACGGTGGCGATCACGTTACCGGCATAGATGGGGCGCACGAAAGTGTCGGCGGATTCGATGCGGATCACATCCGAAACCTGCGCGACATCCAGCAGGGCTGCAACCCGTGGCATGACATTCTTGCCATGGGTGGTGGCTGGGGCAAGTATGTGGCTGTAGGACTTGGCGAGGTCGACGATGACGGGTGCGAGATTCTCGGCAAGACCGTGGCCCAGGTGTTCGCCATCGGCCAGCAGCACCTTGGTCACGCCTGCTACCTTGGCGGCAGCTTGGGCTGCAGCGTTGGCATTGTGGCCGGCGACCAGGACATGGATGTCGCTACCCAACTTTGCCGCTGCGGTGATGGTATTCAGCGTGGCGGACTTCAACGATGCGTTGTCGTGTTCAGCAATAACCAGAATGGACATTTAGATCACCTTCGCTTCGTTCTTCAGTTTTGCCACCAGCTCGGCCACCGAGCTTACCTTGATGCCTGCTGAACGTGAGGCGGGCTCGGCTACCTTCAGTACCTTCAGGCGTGGCGCGGGGTCGACACCCAGATCAGCCGGGCTCACCTTGTCGAGCGGCTTCTTCTTGGCGGCCATGATGTTTGGCAGCTTCACGTAGCGGGGTTCGTTCAGGCGTAAGTCGGTGGTGATGACTGCGGGCAAGGACAGCGAAACCGTTTCCAGGCCGCCATCGATTTCCCGTGTGACGTTCACCTTCTCGCCGGCGATTTCCACTTTGGAAGCGAAAGTACCTTGCGGTGCATTTAAGAGCGCAGCCAACATCTGGCCGGTCTGATTGGCATCGTCATCGATTGCCTGCTTGCCAAGGATAATCAGCTGGGCCTGCTCTTTGTCTGCCACGGCCTTCAGTAGCTTGGCGACAGCCAGGGGCTGCAATACGGTGTCTGTTTCGACATGGATAGCGCGGTCGGCACCCATGGCCAGAGCGGTACGTAGCGTTTCCTCACACTGTTTCACGCCCAGCGAAACCGCCACGATCTCGGTTGCCTTGCCGGCTTCCTTCAGGCGAACGGCTTCTTCCACTGCGATTTCGTCAAAGGGGTTCATCGACATCTTCACGTTGGCGATATCGACATCGCTGCCATCAGATTTGACTCGGACTTTGACGTTGTAATCAACAACGCGCTTTACTGCGACCAGGATTTTCAAAACGGCCTCCGCTGGGGGTCGGATAAGGAATTCGGACTGATGGGTGGGTTGCAGGTGCCGGTAAATGCACGGCTGTATCTGCGAAGGCCACGCCAATGATTACGTGTACGTAAAGGGTCTGAAGCATAGCACCGGCCAGGGTGGCACGTCATCGCGAGTGACCGTGGCAAGGGTTACAACTTGCGTATGATGCAACTTTGCATCGAACATTTGATTTAAACAAGCGTTTGATTTGTATGTGTGGGTTCAACGCGACAAACTGATTCCTCCATCAACATGGAGAAACGGAAGTTATTGACTCCTTGTTTATCAAAAGGTTTACGCTGTATTCGAATTCAGAAGGCTAAGAACCTGTTCAAAGTCTCGCGCTTGCCTTGCAATCAGCATGGTGCTGGCTGTGGTGGTAGCGCAGTATCCGCACAAAAGGAGTTGGCAACATATGACCGTTTTTTTCGAAGACATCACCATGGGCCAGACGGCCTCCTTTCGTAAGACGGTAACCGAGGCGGATATTGTCCTGTTTGCTGGCATCACGGGGGACCATAACCCGGTGCATACCGATGAGGAGTACGCGCGCAATACGCCATTTGGTCGACGTGTTGCCCATGGATTGTTGACTTCCAGTCTGGTCTCTACGGTATTGGGCAATCAGCTGCCTGGGCCCGGTACCATTTATATGTCGCAAAGCATGCGCTTCATGGCCCCTGTGTTTATCGGCGATACGGTGACAGCCAGTGTGGAAGTGATCGCCTTGGATAAGGCCAAGCGTAGGGTGACCCTGGCTACCCGTTGCAGCGTCGGCGGGAATATCGTATTGGAAGGGGAGGCGCTGGTGAAGGCGCCAGGCCGCTTATAAGAGCTTGTTCCAACGTCTGTTGCGCGTCAGCGATACGGCGTTGAAAACACCCTCGGAATGCGCGTTTACTCTATGTTTGAACCGCATGGTCGCTGACGGCGCCGAATAAAACCTCCGCACCACGCTGTGACGCCAAGATTGCACGGGTACTCTGTTCGCGTATGGCTGCTTCATATTCGCCAATCGCTGCGCCCAGCGTGCACTGCCCCTTAGCTACCTTGCCTAAGTATTCCGATAGTAGCGCCGCATCATAAAGCGCTGTGTTTGCGCCCAGGCCGCCGGCAGGGCTCATCGCATGGATGGCATCGCCAAGCAGCGTGATGCCATTCTGAACCCACGCATCGAGGGGCAGTGCAGTCCAAACAGGCATCAGCGCCATCGAGGCCCGATCCGCCATTTTAAAAAGTGCTTGTACTCCGTCATGCCACCCTTCGGATATACGCTCGACAAGTGCCGCGACGTTGTCCTGGCTCAAACTCGGGATAGCTGACTCGTCAACACCCAGATGTACACGCGGCCCGATCATCGCCCAGTACAGATAGTCATCAACATGGCTGATGCCAAACCGGGCATGCCTATTCAGCACCAATGGCTCAGGCGATGCTCGAAAACGCATTGCATCGACCACGGCAGCGAGATGACCGCCGAAAAATATAGCGGTGGTGTTGTGCAGCAGACCGGAAATGCGGGAGAGCGCAGCGGGCGACGCAAAGGTTTTTCCATAGATACACACCGAGCCGGTATCGACGGGGTTGGCGCCAGGAAGACGATGTTGCCGTACTTTGGAGTGCACGCCATCTGCTGCCACCAAAACGTCTGACACAATGGATGAGCCATCGGCAAAAGAGATCACAACCCGGCCATCCTCACGTTCGCGGTAAGCAATATAAGCCTTGCCGAAGTGAACATGCTCTTCAATGCCGCAAAGTAAGGTCTGGCGTAGCGTAAGCCGATTTACATTCACGTCATCCGCCACATCATCGGTCGCAGTCATGTCGGCAACCCGTCGCCACGACGATACCCACTTACCTGCCACCGCACGGAGCTGCGTATCCAGCACATGTACCCCTTGTACTGGCATGGCGCTTGTTTCATTGAATAGCGTAAACAAGTCTTCAGGCAGACAAGCCTTTAGTGATTGTTGGCCCATATGGTCCACCTTGATTCGATAGCCCTGGGTTCGGCTATCCGGCGCAGCGTCTCGTTCAAATACATCAAACGCGATGCCGTGCTTTTTCAGCCCCTGCGCCAGGCAAAGTCCCCCCAGGCCGGCGCCAACGATAACAACATAAAGTGGTCTTGAGTTCATCGTCTTCCCCTTCGTACACATCAGTCGCATGGCCCGATACCGTGTTGGTGGGCCATCCACCTCGGGCATACCGAATGGCACGCCCAGGTAGGCAGTATTGAACTGAAGCAGGTAGACTTGATAACGATGTATTGACAGAAAATAATGAATTCCGGCCACGATGCAAACACTATCAGGTACGCCATCCCCATTGGATGATTCAAGCGAGCGTGCCGATGGCCCTATCCTGATTGCTATTTGGGGAGAAGACCGCAACGACAGCGAATTCCAGCTCGGTACCCGCGAGGTCGATTGGCATAGCCACCTTAGGGGTCAGTTGTTCTGCATCGAAAGTGGTCTGGTGCATGTGCGTACAGCTCAAGGCTCGTGGCTGTTGCCACCGCACCGTGCTGGTTGGATACCGCCAGGGGAAAGTCATCGTGTCACCATCAGCGGTGCAATGAGTGGTTGGACGCTTCTGGTCACGCCAATAGCGGCCAGCATGCTGCCGGCTCAACCGTGTGTAGTCGGTATCAACGAAGTCATGCGCGCTTTGGTTCGCCGCGCGGCCTCCTGGCCTTCGCAAACACCGCTTAATAAAGCCCAGGAACAGATCATCGAAGTGCTCTTCGCCGAAATCCAATGCGCACCGCAAGAGCCGCTACACCTACCCATGCCGACTGATCGTCGTGCACTTCGAATTGCCACTGCGATCCTGCAATCACCCAGCGATAATCGCTCGCTGGCGGCGTGGGCAACTTGGGCAGGAATGTCGGTCCGTACCCTCAGCCGCCTGTTCCTGGCCGAAACCGGCATCAGCTTTGCCCAGTGGCGGCAGCAAGCCCGCCTTACGCTCGCATTGGAAAGGTTGGCGCGTAACGAAGCTGTCGCCGATGTGGCAGAAGCATTGGGTTACGCGACCCCCAGCAATTTCATCGCCATGTTTCGCCGATCATTCGGTGATTCGCCAGCCCGCTATTTCGCCCGCCGTGAATTGAGACGCTAACCAAGGGGAAGGGCATTTTCAGTAGTAACATGTCTACGATCTGTTGCGAGCAGCTGTCAGCAGGGCGCAGAGCAGAAACCGGAATGTATTTAGGTACATGAGGCTTTTGAGCAGTACATAAGTCCTGATCACCACTGCGCAGTAAGATCGTAAACAGGTTTTTAGGGAACGCGCCCCAGCTGAAACGCGTATTTAGAAAGACAGAATGAAAAATACGGCTACCTTGTTGATTTCCTGCCCCGACCGTAAAGGCCTCGTGGCGGCAATTGCGAATTTTCTTTACACCTATAACGCCAATATCCTGCATGCTGACCAGCATCAGGACGATGATGCAGGCTTGTTTTTGATGCGTATCGAGTGGGACCTCGACGGCTTCGCGCTGGATATGAGCGCATTTGACGCAGCTTTTACGCCGATTGCCGAGCGCTTCGGCATGGAATGGAAGCTCAAGTTGTCCAGGCAAAAACCGCGCATGGCGATTTTCGTGTCGAAGTACGACCATTGCCTGGTGGATTTGCTGCATCGCTGGCATAGCGGTGAGTTGGCCTGTGAAATTCCGCTGGTGATCTCCAACCATGAAGGTTGCCGCCGGATCGCTGAGTTCTACGGCATTGCCTATCATGTGATTCCTGTGGGTAAGGACAACAAGCCCGAGGCAGAAGCAGCCCAGCAGGCATTGTTACAGGAGCATCAGATCGACCTGATCGTACTGGCGCGCTATATGCAGGTGTTGTCACAGGAATTCAGCAGCGCTTACAAGCACAGGGTGATCAATATCCATCACAGCTTCCTGCCGGCCTTCGAGGGAGCAAAGCCGTATCACCGCGCCCATGCCCGTGGGGTAAAGCTGATTGGCGCGACCAGCCACTATGTGACGGAGGTGCTCGACGATGGTCCGATCATCGAACAGGATGTAGCGCGTATTTCGCATCGCGAGACGGTGGATGATCTCATCCAGAAGGGGCGGGATCTGGAGCGTGTTGTATTGAGCCGCGCGGTACGCTGGCATCTGGACCACCGTGTCCTGGTCTATGGGCACAAGACGGTTGTGTTTGATTGAAACAGTGGTAAATCTGCTTGTCTAACGGTGCTTGTTGAGGGTTTTGCGAGCAGAATGACAATGCCAACCTGTGTGGAAGGATAAATTGTCATGAAGTGGATATCCGCACTAAGCTCTTTGTTGATCGCGAGTCTGGCGGGGTGCGCCAGTGTGCGTAATACCAGTTTGTTGGATGGTAGCCGCAGCTTCGGTCGTACGGAATTGCATACTTATCCGGTACGTGTACTAGCGATTGATGGGGTGTATACGATAGATAACCAGTTGGTGCGCATAGAGCCAGGTGAGCATGTGCTAAGGGTCAGCGCACCGCCTGCCGGCATCTTCACCCAGCCTGCCGAGCGCGATGTGCCGTTTACCATACAAGCCTGCAAGCGCTACTATCTGGTTGCCAAGCGTGACAACCCTTACAAGCAGGACTTTGAACTTGTAGTGCAGCAAGTCGAGACACGGACCGACTGCCACACAAGTTGACCTCTCTGAACTCATACAAGACCGCCAGCTGGCGGCTTCGCTTTTTATTCGCCCATGCCACCGATTTTTCAGGATGCCCTCGATATTGCCCGCTTTCGTGTCAAAGCGCTGGAACACTATGTGTATGACTGGTGGCAGCCGGTACTTTGGTTGACGGTGTTGGCGGCATTGCCTGCCTTCACTGCAATTGGCCGGACGGACAACCTGGCAGCCCTGGTAGTGCTCGCAATCGCCATAAATTGGGTGCAGGTGTTGTTGTTCACTTTCTTCTTTGGCTGGTGGGTGAAACGCCATAAGGATTGGCGTGGCCAGGGTAGTCTTTTTCCCTTGGTCGTGCTGTCCACCACCACACAACTGACAGGATTGTTGCTGCCATTGATACCGGGTTTGTTGCTTACCGTTGCTATGCTCGCGATGTTGTTCTACCAGTTCTCGGTGCTGATCCATGCCTTGGCCATCAGCACGGGGTTGCCTAAGCGCCATATGGTCAATGGGCTGTTGTTGTACTTTGTCATGTGTATTCTGATCGCCATTTTGTTGGCGATCGTAGCCCTGCAGGCCGGATGGATTCGTATGCCGCCTGCCAATGGGAAGACTCCCGCAACCGTCTCGACAGGGCAGTTCTGATATGGCGGGTTTTCGTTACCAGGTGTTGGATGGCGCGGGCAAGCAGCTCGATGGCGTAGTCGAAGCGGACAATGCGCGGTTGGCGCGCGCCAAGCTGCGTGATCAGGGCTTGTGGGTGCTCGACATGGAGGAGCTCTCCAGTGGCGAGGCTCCAGGCAAGCGCAGCCGTAGCAGAGGCGTATCGACCTCAGAGTTGGCGCTGGTAACCCGCCAGTTCGCTACTTTGCTCGATGCTGGCTTGACTATCGAGCGTGCGTTGACCGTATTGATTGAACAAGCCGAAAACCTACGCTTGCGCGATGTGTTGGCTGGCGTGCGCAGCGAAGTGCTGGCGGGTTCGCCCATGTCGGTTGCCTTGAGTCGGCACCCACGCGTGTTTCCCGAGCTGTACCGCACCATCGTCCGCGCGGGCGAGGAATCGGGCAAGGCGGCCGGTGTCATGGCGCGGCTGGCTGACTACATCGAAGCGCGTCAGGCGCTGTCTTCCAAGGTTGCGTTGGCGTTCATCTACCCTGCGGTGGTCTTGTCGGTGTCGATGCTGGTCATCATCGGCATGTTGTGGTGGGTGGTGCCGCAGATGGTTGGCGTGTTTCAGTCATCCAAGCAGGAACTGCCGCTGCTCACTCGGGCGCTTTTGGCCATTTCGGCGAGCATTCGCGAATACGGGGTGGTGGGTTTTATCGTACTGGGCTTTGCGGGTTTTATATTCAGCCGATTGCTCAAGCAGGATAATTTCCGCAATAAGCTCGATGCCCGGCTATTGCAGCTGCCGCTGTTTGGCCGGTTGAACAAAGCCGGTAATACGGCACGGTTGGCGAGCACATTGTCGATTCTCGTGGGTAGCGGTGTGCCGCTTTTGAAGGCGATGGAGGCGGCTGCGGGTGTGGTGGAAAACCGCGTATTGCGGGCGGCAGTGACCGCGGCGGCACGCGATGTGCGTGAAGGTGCCCCTTTGTCCAAGGCATTGGAGCGGCAAAAACTCTTTCCGCCCGTATTGGTCCATCTGATTGCCAGTGGTGAGGCCAGCGGTCGGCTGGAAGCCATGCTTGATAAAGCAGCGCGCCAGCAGGCCGGTGAGTTGGAACAACGTGTGGCAACCTTCACCAGCCTGCTTGGGCCGGTCATGGTGCTGCTGATGGGGGTGGCGGTATTGCTGATTGTGCTGGCGATTCTGCTGCCTGTCTTTGAGATGAACCAATTGGTGAAATGAGCGGGACGGCACGGGTTGGTAAGCCGGGTGTGTCGCGACGTGTGCGTGCCAATGAGTGTGAGTAATGCAAGATCAAACCTGTACCGTTGGAGAGTTGAAGGCTGCAATTGCCGACTTTGCTGCAGAGCGCGACTGGCAGCCTTTCCATAGCGGGAAGAATCTCGCGATGAGTATTGCCATTGAAGCAGCTGAGCTGATGGAGCACTTCCAATGGTCGCCGCCTGCAGCTGAAGTGCTTGATAAGAGCGCGATTGCTGAAGAATTGGCCGATGTGATGATGTACGCATTGGCTTTTGCCAATAGCCTGGATATTGATGTGGCCGCTGCCGTCAAGGCCAAGCTTGCCAAGAACGAAAATCGCTTTCCGGTGTCTGCCGGCAAGTAAGTGAAAAATTAGTTAGAAAGGTGCGAAATATGACTTTGAAGCGGACCGCGCAACGCGGTTTTACATTGATTGAAATCCTGGTGGTGATCGCGATTCTGGCGATTCTTGGCGCTTTGGTGGTGCCGAAGATCATGAGCCGCCCCGATGAGGCCCGCGTCGTGGCGGCCAAACAGGATGTGCAGTCGTTGGTGCAGGCGTTGAAGCTCTATAAGCTCGACAATGGCGTCTACCCGAGCACAGAGCAAGGTTTGAAGGCCCTGATGGAGAAACCTACCACCGGGCAGATTCCAAGTAACTGGAAGTCCTATCTCGACAAGCTGCCGAACGATCCTTGGGGCAATCCATACATCTATCTGAACCCGGGTTTGAAGAGTGAAATCGACGTGATGAGCTATGGGGCCGATGGTCAGGCCGGCGGTGAAGGCCACGCCGCGGATATTGGTTCCTGGCTTTTATGACTCCTCATCTTATTGAATGCGCCCTACTTTTCCTCGTGCTCACAACGCTGGCTTTACTCTGATCGAGATACTGGTCGTACTCGTCATCATCGGTATTGTGGTGGCGTTGGCGGCTGTGCGTTTTGGTATGTCCGACCAGGATACGGTGCAGCGCGAGTCTGAACGGCTTGCGCTGCTCTTGGAATCAGCACGCGATGAAGCGATCAGTCTCGGGCAACCAATCGGATTCGGCCTGCAGAGCGGCGGCTACCTTTTTTACCAGCAGGGGCCCGAATCCAAGTGGGCGGTGCTGGATAAGAACGAAGTGCTGCGCCCTCGTGAATTGCCTACACCTGTGATTCTGGAAAACATACGCGTCAATCTGGTGGCCTTGCCTGGAGATGGTTACTTGGTATTCTCCCCATCTGGGGTGAATGCGCCGTTCAGCTTGGTGCTGCGGGCTGGTGCCTACCGGCGTGTGCTGAGCGCCGACCCGATGGGGCGCATGTCGGTAGCCGATCCGGATGTGCCGGTTGCTCAACCAAAGCAGGCCACGCCTTGATGCGTCATCGTGGATTCACTTTGATTGAAGTGCTGATCGCATTGGCTGTGCTGGGTATTGCCCTTGCTGCGGCGGTGCGCGCTACTATCGCAGTCAGCGATGGCTCCCAGACCTTGCATCGGCATCTGGCCGGCGGCTGGGTGGCTCAGAATCGTCTGAACAACTATATCGCGCGTCGCCAGTTTCCCGAACCGGGGGTGAGCGAAGGCAACGAGCAACAGGCCGGAATGGACTTCGCTTGGCGCGAGACGGTGTCTGCTACCCCTAACAAGTCGTTCCGCCGTGTCGAGGTACGCGTGTACGAGCCTAATCGTCCGGACCATGCGGATATTGTACTGGTTGGATATATCGCCAATGTACCGCGTTGATACACCCCGCCGTGTACGCGGCTTTACCTTGATTGAAATCCTGGTGGCGCTGGCTGTTTTCAGTGTACTGGCGGTGATCGCCTACCAGGGGGTTGCACGTATGGCCTCCACCAAGCTGGTGCTGGATGCGGATAACCGGAAGTGGCGTGAATTGACGGTAGCCTTGGCCCGCTTCGACGAGGACTTTTCCCAGGCTGCTAACCGGCAATGGCGCGATGAGGGCGGTATCAGCCTGCCTGCGGTACGGGGTAGTGCCGGTGCAATCGATTCCAATGGAGCGCAGCTGGAGCTGGTGCGCTTTGACGGAGGGCAGTTGATACATCTCGGTTACCGTTTGCGCGAAAACACTTTGGAACTGCTGCTCTGGCCCTCGTTGGATCTGGCGCCGCGCAGTGCCCCTACCGCCTTGCCATTGCTGGAGAAGGTCAGCCGTTTCCAGGTACGTTTTCTTGATGAAAATTCGCAATGGCAGCTCAGCTGGCCGCAGGGTTCAAAAAACGAAGTACTGCCACGAGGGGTGGAGCTAGTGCTGACCCTGCAAAGTGGTGAAACCATTACCCGTCTGTTTGTCCTGCCATGAGTCTGCCTTCCCGCCAGCGTGGTATTGCCATCATCACCGCCGTTGCCGTTGCCGCCCTCGTGGCTGCGTTGGCTGGCGCTATGGCATTTCGTCACAGTCTTTGGTTGCATCAGGTACAGAACCAGAACGACCTGATACAGGCACGCGGTGTAGCCCGTGCTGCTGTTGACTTATGCAGGCTGAGTTTGCAGGATGATGCGAGGCGCAATCAGTTTGATTCGGCAAATGATGTCTGGGCGATACCGATTCCCAACCTGCCGGTGGAGCAGGGTAATGCCGGCGGCGCGATCAAGGACGTGCAAGGCCTATTCAATGTGAACAATCTGGTTAGGGAGGGGCAGCTTGATGAGCCGAGTCTGCAAGCCTTTAAAACCTTACTGGAGGGGCAGGGCTTATCACCCGACCTCGCCAATGCAGTATTGGATTGGATAGATGCAGATTCCGAGACCCGGTACCCAGGCGGGGCGGAAGATTTGGAATATCTCGCTGAAACGCCACCACGCCGTGCTGCGAACCGACTGCTTTTTGATCTGGACGAGTTGAGTCAAGTGCGTGGTTTCAATAGTGAGATAGTGAAGAAACTACGCCCGTATATGATTGCGCTACCGAAGTTCGGGACCAAGGTCAACGTCAATTTCGCTCCGCCGGAGGTACTGGCGGCAGTTATGGGCGTGAATATGGGTATTGCGCGTAAATTGGTGCAGCAGCGCACCACCAAGCCATTTGAAAAACCAGAAGATGTGAAGGCTGCGCTGCCGGAAAACGTACGGGAGGCGGCAGACAAAGTCGAGGTTAAGACGAACTATTTCCTTAGCGATGTCGATGCCCGCTTTGGCCGGGTAACCATTGCGTACCGTGCTCTGTTGAGTCGAGATGCTGATGAGGTGCCGAGAGTAGTTTGGCTCAGGCGGCGTTAGAACCTGTTCAAAGCTGCTGCGCGTCGGCAATACGGCGTTGAAAACACCCTCGGAATGCTCATTTACCACTCGTAAACTGCGCTTCCTTGGCTGTTTTCGCCTTGTATCGCCGTAGTTCGCGAGACTTTGAATAAGTTTTCAAGGACCTGTTCGTGATCTTACAGCGCAGCCGTGATCAGGGCTTATGTGCTGCTCGAAAGCCCCTGCAAGGGGGAAGAAGCGCAGCTCAAAAAGGCAGGGGGCCGTCGATCTCGTTGACCAGCAGCGAGCGGAAGGTGGTCTGTATGCGCTCCAGCGCTGCGTTGTCGTCACCTTCGAATCTGAGCACCAGGCTGGGTGTGGTGTTGGAAGCTCGCAGCAAGCCGAACCCATCTGTATATTCGACCCGCAGGCCATCCAGCGTCAGCACTTCGGCATCCTCGAAGTGGCTGCTTTCCTTCAGGCGTTCGATCAGGGCGTGTCCGCCACCATCGGGCATGTCGATCTGGATCTCTGGTGTGCATGCGCCTTGAGGCAGACGCTTGAGCAGATCGCTCGGGTCGTCGACCTGGGAGAGGATTTCCAGCAGGCGCGCACCGGCATAGATACCATCATCAAACCCATACCACCGTTCTGAAAAGAACAGGTGGCCGCTGAGTTCACCACCGACCAGGGCACCGGTTTCTTTCATCTTGGCCCGCATATAGCTGTGGCCAGTACGGGTTAGGATGGCTTTACCCTTGTTTTCCTTGACCCAGGGCGCAACAAGCCGGCTGGATTTCACATCGTAAAGAATCTTGCCGCCAGGCTGCCGGCTGAGTGCATCGGCAGCAAACAGCATCAGCAGGCGGTCAGGATACACAACCTCCCCATCTTTGGAGACCACGCCAAGTCTGTCGCCATCACCATCGAAAGCCAATCCCAATTCGGCGTCGGTCTTTTCGAGCGCAATGCGCAGGTCATTCAGATTGCTTAGTTTGACCGGGTCGGGGTGGTGGTTGGGGAAGCGGCCATCCACCTCACAGAAGAGCTCCCGTACTCTGCAACCAAGGCGGCGGTACAACACCGGGGCGATGGGGCCGGCAGCGCCATTGCCAGCATCGACCACCACATTGAAACGACGTTGTAGCTTCAAATCATCGGTAATGCGCTGGTAGTAGGACTCGCGGATATCCACACTGCTGAGCTTACCTTCGCCGCTTGTGAACTCACCCGCGTTGATGCGGCTTAGCAGCGCCTGGATGGCGGGCCCTGCCAGAGTTTCGCCACCCAGCATGATTTTAACGCCATTGTATTCGGGTGGGTTGTGGCTACCAGTGAGTACGACGCCGGAGGAGGTCTCCAGTTGATGTGTCGCAAACCAGACAAGTGGAGTAGGGACCTGACCGAGGTCGACTACATTGAGCCCGCACGATAGCAGACCTTCGCAGAGCGCCCCCGCCAACATGGGGCTGGACAGGCGGCCATCGCGCCCCAGCACCACACGCGTTTGTTTACGCGCCAACGCTTCACTACCAATGGCACGGCCTATCAGGTGCATGCCGGCTTCATCGAGCTCTTTGCCGACAATGCCACGGATATCATAAGCCTTGAAAATGGCTGGGTTCAGCATAGTCATGGAGTAGGGCGGCTCTCAAAGCAAGTAGGCGCCAAGGCGGCGAGCGTTTCATCATACCGCGGTGGCTAGGGTTGGGGCATGACTACTTGGTTGCGGCCGCCACGCTTGGCCTCGTAGAGTGCTTCGTCAGCGGATTTCACCAGTGCTTCACTACTGGTGATGGCGGGGTAGCAGGCAATGCCGCAGGAGAATGTTGTGTGAAACCAGGTGTCGTTATATGGATGCTTGATCTGGCTGAAGTCACGCCGGATACGGTCTAGTACCTGAAAGGCCTGTGCACCATTGGCATTGGGTAGACCCACCATGAATTCCTCACCGCCATAGCGCCCGACGATATCGGACTTCCTTAACCGTTGTTTTAGCAGCCAAGCCAAACTGCGGATGATCTGGTCACCGACAGGGTGGCCATAGGTATCGTTGACCTTCTTGAAATGATCGATATCAATCATCGCCACCGACAGTGATTCCTGATCTGAAGTGATATTGCCGATGGCTACATCAAGGCGTTGCTTGGAGCTGGTGTGGTTTAGTAGCCCAGTCAGACTGTCATGGAACATGGAGCGCCGTAGCGACCGGTAACGCTCAATCTTAGTCCGGACAATGGCAGTGAGAATGACGGGGTTGAAAGGCTTGGTGAGAAAATGGTCTCCCCCAAGCCGCAGTGCGTCAATTTGCAGCGCCACATCCGTTTCGGCTGACAGGTAGACAATCGGAATGGAAAGAAATTCTGTGTGCTGGCGTATCACCCGCGCAGCTTCAACACCTGTGCAGCCGGGCATATACATGTCCATCAGAATCAGGTCGGGCTGGTAGCGTTTGAGCAGCGTCAGCGCATCGATCGGATCTGCAATTGCCGAACATTCGATACCGCTTTCACCCAGGGCGCGCACGATCAAGCGGGTTGCCGTCGGTGAGTCTTCGATGACCAGCACCCGGTAGGGGGCTTCCTCTTCGCTGTCGTTCAGCTCGAGGATTTTCGCCATGACTGTGGGTAACGGCGTGGCTTGGGGAAGGCAATAGTCGCAACCTGCCGAAAGTGCGGTTTGCAGGCTGATGAAGTCGGGCGGAATACCCAGTCCGATCAGTTTGCCTGCTGCAAAACGTTGGCGTAGCGCCCGAATGCGTTCCGGCCACACCGTTTCTTCCAGGCCGGCAATTTCAAACAGCACCACAATGGCTTCTTCGTCGCCCTCGCCTGATATCTCCCATTTCCCTTGTTCAACGACAATCCCGAAATAACGCAGCTGCTGCATCAGGTCTTGCCATTTGGGGGAGAGGTCGCCAAAGAACCATATCCGACGGCTTGGTGAGATTGCTTTGGTGACTTGCGGCTCTGCGCCGGAACGACGTTCTGCTTTGGGTTGTACGTTGCGCTCGATGTAACTGTCCATCCGAACGAGTAGCGTGTTGAGGCGACCATCAAGGTCGGCCATCAATTCGGGGGAGATTGGGTGGCTATCCTCATCGCCGAACAGATTGAGTGTTTGCTGCTCAAGATCCCGGGCGATTTGATGCAGACCCGACAAGGCCTTCGCATCGAGGAAACCTGCGAAACTGGATAGAGAAATGGCGAATTCGACGAACTGCTCAAAACGCATCGAGCCTTGGTAAGCGTGCCAGTTGGCACGCAAGACCTCGGACTTCTTGTGCAGTTCGACGGGTGGGCAGGACATTCAACATACCCTATTGCAATGGCATAAAGCCTGGAACCTGTTCACGGACTTACCGGTTATGGCCCTTTTTCGAGCTCCTATACTTTTACATTCCCTTGTGTACCGCGCTGGCAGTACACCCTACTGAGCATCTGTTCACTGTTCTATTGTGCGCTACTTGTCGGGTTGCAGGCGCTGCCCGAAAACCCGTATAAGCTGATGCTGCACTGCCCTGGCACTTATATGCCCGCAGCAGTTCTTAGCCCCTTTTATCAACTACATTCGGGTTTCCACGCTTCATCTTGTTGACGGCTGTTTGCGACAGACCGTGAACAGGTTCCCGTCAAATACCGCGCAGCAATTCGTTGATACCTACTTTGCCGCGTGTCTTGGCATCGACCTTCTTGACGATCACTGCGCAGTACAGGCTGTATTTGCCATCAGCACTGGGCAGGTTGCCACTGACCACCACCGAGCCGGCAGGTACACGGCCGTAACTGACCTCGCCAGTTTCCCGGTCATAAATTTTGGTGCTTTGTCCAATATAGACGCCCATCGAAATCACTGAACCTTCTTCCACGATCACGCCTTCGACAATTTCCGAGCGTGCGCCGATAAAACAGTTGTCTTCGATGATGGTTGGGGAGGCTTGTAAGGGTTCCAGCACGCCACCGATGCCCACGCCGCCCGACAAATGGACGTTCTTGCCGATTTGTGCACAGGAGCCGACGGTAGCCCAGGTGTCCACCATCGTGCCCTCATCCACGTAAGCACCGATATTGACGTAGGACGGCATCAGCACGGCGTTCTTGCCGATATAACTGCCACGACGCGCCATGGCCGGCGGTACGACACGGAAGCCGGCTTTGCGGAAGTCGTCATCACCCCAACCGGCGAACTTGCTGTCCACCTTATCGAAGAAGTTGGTTTCGCCGCCTTCCATCACACGGTTGTCATTGGCGCGGAACGACAGCAAAACAGCTTTCTTGAGCCATTCGTTGACAACCCACTTGCCGTCCTGCTTTTCAGCTACCCGTAAGTTGCCTCGGTCCAGCTCGAGAATGACCTGGTCGATGGCGGTACGTAGTTCTGGCGCAATGCTGGTTGGGGAAATCTCGGCACGGTTTTCAAAAGCGGTTTCGATGAGGTTTTGCAAGGAATGGGTCATGGCTTGGAACTCGTCGTGGTGATGGCTTGTAATCTGGGTATGATCTACAAGGATGCTTGATGGGGGCAATCAACAATAGATCGCACGCTGTTTCTTTTAGTTCGTTACGTAGGCGGAGGCCGCAATGCCGAGGCGACGAATGGTGTTATCGTCGCTGCCCGACATTTGCCCAATACATGGACTGGGTAAATAGCACCAGATCGAAAAGCTTAGACTTGCGTCTGTCGGCCAAGCATTAATCTGTTTGAACGGGTAATGACGAAAGCTGGTCAGTAGTAAACCGATGAGTTTGGATACATCGGAAAACGAACGAGCGCTCGGATTATACGAACCTGTTTACGATCTGTCCCGAGCGGCTGTCAGCGGGGCGAAGAGCAGCACATAAGCTCTGATCACGGCTGCGTAGTAAGAATCGTAAACAGGTTCAAAGGCGCTTTGCATTAGGGCAAAACAGAGCCTGTGGTATATATAAAAACACTTCCCGGGCATCAGAGATAGATGCATTCGCGTTGCACTGACTTCTACCAAGTGTAGTGATAGCGTCAGCACCTTATTAAGATGTACGCCCATTTTCTATTCGTAGCCTGTATTGATCAGGCAATGAGATAAGAAGGTCGATGTTGATACCGTCCCAAAAAATTTCCCGAATTCTGAGTCCGCTATTGTTGGGCTGTATTCTGTTTATACCGGCCTTGGCCGAGGATGCCGTGCCAGTGAGTAGTGCGCCCCCTGTCGCCCCAGCTTCAATGGATAACCCGTTGCCTGGCGATGTACCCGGTGCTGCAGAACCTGTAGGTAGCCCCAAGCGGGCCGTAAGCGCCAAGGGCAAGTCGCGCGGTGAAGTGGGCGGCAAAAAGTCGCGTAAGCGTGATGTCGGCAAGCGCCAGAATGGCAAGCGCTCGGTAGGCAAGGCTGCACAGCGTAAGACGGGGTACAGCAAAGCGGCAGCAGCAAAGCACAAGTCCGGTGGCAAGGCAAAGTCGAACAAGCCGCTAAAGAAACGCAAGAAATAGCCGATAAGCTTCAGGCTCGTTCCTTGTTTGATAGGGGCGGCATATGGAGTGAAAGGAATCACATGGACGTTTCCAGCATTGCAAGTGCAGCTTCAAACTCAGCGGCGGCCCAAACGCAGGCTGCTGTATCTGTACTCATGCTGCGTAAGGCCTTGGATATCCAGTCGCAGAACGCCACGACCTTGCTACAGGCGTTGCCGCAACCGGCCAGTAATCCCTCACATTTGGGGAGTGTGGTCGATGTATATGCGTAGGCGCGCTTGATTCAGCATGACAACTGACGCCACTCCATTAGAGTGGCGTTTTTCATAGAGACCTGTTCAAAGTCTGCTGCGTGTCTGCGATACGGTGTTGAAAACATCCTTGGGATACTCAACTACCACTTGTAAACTCCGCTTCCTCGGTTGTTTTCGCCTTGTCTCGCTGTAGCTCGCGAGACTTTGAGGAGATTCAAAAACCGCCACGCGCAGTCATATAGTTTGGGCTAACTCTGGCAGGCAAAGACTGCCGCATGCACCATGCTAGAATCCGCCGGTTTTTTCTCATTCCTACCTCCCACCGTGACTACGCTAGCCGATGTATTTTCTGAAGGTGGCCTGTTTGCCCAAGCCATGCCCGGTTATCGGCCTCGCGTTCAGCAGGTCGAGATGGCCGAGGCCGTCGAGCGTGCCATCCGCAACAAAAAGCCTTTGATTGCCGAGGCTGGCACCGGCACGGGCAAGACCTATGCGTATCTCGTGCCTGCGTTGCTTTCGGGCGGTAAGGTGATTGTTTCCACCGGTACAAAAACACTGCAGGACCAGCTTTTCCATCGTGATCTGCCCAAGGTGCGCGCTGCCTTGAAAGTGCCGGTGACGACTGCGTTGCTCAAGGGCCGCAGCAACTATGTGTGCCGTTACCATCTTGAGCGTGCCATGAATGAAGGCCGCTTCGCCCGCAAAGAGGATGTAGCCCAGCTGCATGCGATTGTCCGGTTTGCAGCGACTTCGCCTGACGGTGACAAGTCGGGTTGCGCAGCTGTGCCGGAGTCCTCCCCAGTTTGGCAGCATGCCATTTCCACCCGTGAGAATTGTCTCGGGTCAGAGTGCCCATACCATCAGGACTGCTTTGTTCTGCAGGCGCGTCGCCAAGCGTTGGATGCGGATGTGGTGGTGGTTAACCATCATCTCTTTTTTGCCGATGTCTGGTTGAAAGACGAGGGGGCTGGGGAGCTGCTGCCGCGTTGTAATACGGTTATTTTTGACGAGGCGCATCAACTGCCTGAAGTCGCGAGTCTGTTCTTTGGCGAGGTGGTGTCATCGGGCGCTTTGCTGGAATTGGCGAGGGATAGCCGTGCAGAAGCCCTGTCGGCCGCCAAGGATTTCGTTCATTTGCCAGCAGCTGCGTTGGCACTCGATAAAGCGGTGCGTGATTTGCGCCTGGTATTCGGGCAGGAAACGATCCGTGCGCCGAAGCATGCCCTTGCAGAAAAGCTGGAGTTTCATGCTGCACTGGAAGTATTGGAAGGGGCATTGGGCGACTTGGCTGATCGTCTCGCCGATCAGGCCAAACGTTCTGAAGGCTTGGAGAACTGCCGACGCCGGGCTGTGGAGCAGCTTGCGACGTTGAGTGTGTGGATTCAGGGTAATGCAAATCCTGTGGATGATGCCAAGCAAGCCGAGCCGCCTATTGCCGAAGGGGATAAGGGAACTACCAAACCGCGTGCCAAAGACCCATTAGATGACGCGGTATTTTGGTTGGAAGTTTCGCCACAGGGTTTTCAGCTCAATACTACGCCGCTCGATATTGCCCGATTGTTTGCGCGCCAGATGAATGAAGAGCGGGCTTGGGTCTTTACCTCCGCCACCTTGGCAATGGATGGTAACTTCAAGCATTACACGCATGAGATGGGCTTATGGGATGCCGAGCAGGCAGCTTGGGAGTCCCCATTTGCCTACAAGCAGCAGGCGGTGCTCTATGTACCGCAAGGGCTGCCGGACCCCAACAGTCGTGAATATACGGTGCGGGTGGTGGAAGCGGCGTTGCCGTTATTGCAATTGTCGCAAGGACGAGCCTTTTTGCTCTTTACCAGCCTGCGTGCCATGCGTGAGGCTTATGATCTGATCCAGGCACGTCTACCGGCTTTGGGCTTGTCTTACCCTTTGTTGTTGCAAGGCGAAGGAACGCGCACCGAGCTGTTGGAGCGCTTTCGAACACTGCCCAATGCAGTGCTGATCGCCAGCCAGACCTTTTGGGAAGGTATCGATGTAAAGGGTGAACAGTTGCAGCTGGTGGTTATCGACAAACTGCCGTTTGCTGCGCCAGATGACCCTGTGCTGGCTGCCCGTATCGATAAGATCAACAAGGCTGGTCGGAATGCTTTTATGGAATACCAATTGCCGCGCGCAGCCATTACGCTGAAGCAGGGTGCAGGCAGGTTGATCCGAGATGAGGGGGACAGAGGCGTACTGATGATTGCTGACCCGCGTCTGGTTGAAAAGCCATACGGTAAGGCAATTTGGAAGGCCCTTCCGCCGATGCGCCGTACCCGTGAGTTTTCAGTCGTTGAACAATTCTTCAGCATGGTTGACCATGGCCAAACGCCAAACAAAAACTAAACTTCGGCGGCAAACAGAGACCGGACGCGCCCTGGGCGTGCTGGTGCTGATCATCCTTGTGGTAGCCGCGGCGCTTGCCGCTTATGTGTGGCGGTATCTCACGACGCCGTTTCCACTTGATAACGCACCTCGTGCCTTTGTATTGGAGCGGGGCACCACCATGCGCATGGCAGCGAACCAGCTGGCTGCAGAAGGATTGGTGACAGAGCCATGGCTATTCTCGATGGTGGCGCGTGTTAATGGTGCAGCACCCCGTATCAAGGCTGGGAGTTATGAACTGACCGAAGCGGTGACGCCATTGCAATTATTGGCCAAGCTGACAGATGGCGATGTAACCAGCGCCACGCTGACCTTGGTGGAAGGCTGGAACTGGCGACAGGTGAAAGCGGCCTTGGCGCGCCATCCAGATCTGCGCCACGATACCGCCCAATTGAGCGATGCCAAGTTGCTTGCCAAACTCGGTATTACTGAAGCCAGTATCGAGGGATTGTTGTTTCCCGATACCTATCATTTTGCCAAGCAAAGCTCTGATCTGCAGGTGCTCAAGCGTGCGCATGAGGCACTGCAAAAGCAGCTTGCTGCGGCCTGGGAAGCGCGTTCCGCCAATTTACCGTTGAGCAAACCTTACGAGGCTTTGATTCTGGCGTCGATCATCGAAAAGGAAACCGGCGCGGCGAAGGATAGAGCCATGATCGCCTCGGTATTTCATAATCGCCTGCGCATCGGTATGCGCTTGCAGACCGACCCAACTGTGATTTATGGCCTCGGTGAAGCGTTTGATGGCAATCTGCGCAAGATTCATCTGGAGACGGATTCGCCTTATAACAGCTACACCCGTGGCGGTCTGCCGCCCACCCCTATTGCCATGCCCGGGGTGGCATCCTTGCTGGCAGCGACCAACCCGGCACAGTCGAAGGCACTCTATTTTGTCGCCAAGGGAGATGGCAGTTCGTATTTCTCCAGCACCTTGGCGGAACATAATCAGGCGGTACGCCGCTATTTGCTGGGGGCCAAGTAAATGACGCGTGGAAAATTCATTTCGCTGGAAGGCCTGGATGGCGCGGGTAAGAGCACCCACCTTGCGTGGCTCACTGCACTACTCAAGCAACGCGGTATCGATCATGTTGTCAGCCGCGAGCCCGGAGGAACACCGCTCGGCGAAAAGTTGCGTAACTTGTTGCTCAATGAAGAGATGAACCTGGAAACCGAAGCATTGTTGATGTTCGCCACGAGGCGCGAGCACCTGGCTAAGGTGATTGAGCCTGCGTTGGTTGCAGGTCAATGGGTAGTATGCGACCGGTTTACCGATGCTACCTATGGCTATCAGGTGGGTGGTCGGGGTTTGGACCTGGATAAATTCAATACGCTGGAGCAATGGGTGCAGGGCAGGGCTGATGGCGTATTACAACCGGATTTGACGTTGTTGTTCGATGTACCACTTGAAGTCAGTCGTGCCCGTATGGCTAATGGCCGCGACTTGGACCGTTTCGAACGTGAGCAGGATGCCTTTTTTGTTCGTGTACGCAATGCTTACCATGACCGTGCTGCGGCATCCGGTGGCCGTATCAAAGTGATTGACGCAACCCGAACGCTGGATGTCATCCAGGACGAATTGGCGCAGATATTTGCCAAACTGGAGCACGCCTGATGCTTTACCCCTGGCAGACCGCAGCTTGGCAAGCGTTGCAAGCCCAAGGTGAGCGGCAGCACCATGCATTGTTGATTACGGGAGAGTCGGGGATCGGTAAGCTTGCTTTCGGTCGCCATCTTGCAAAGACGTTGCTGTGTGAGAGTGCTGATCTGGCCAAACCGTGTAGTGTGTGTGATGCATGCCGTTGGCTGGAGGCGGGTAACCATCCTGATTTTCGCGAGTTGGCGCCGGCAGTTGACGACGAAGAGGCGGAAGGTGATACCAAAGCCAAGAAGAAACCCTCAGCCTGGATTACTATCGATCAAGTGCGGGAGTTGAATGACTTTGTGCATTTGAGCGCCCACCGGGGCGGATTGCGGGTTACCCTGGTTCAGCCGGCCGAGGCCATGAATCTTGCAGCAGCCAATGCTTTACTGAAGACATTGGAAGAGCCGCCACCTGGGGCGATGTTTATCCTGGTTAGCCACCAATGGCGCAGATTGTTGCCTACCATCCGTAGCCGTTGCCGTCAGTTGGCATTGCCCGTGCCGGATAAGGCGGCAGCATTGGTTTGGTTACAGAACCAGGGTTTGGCGGATGCCGAAGCGCATCTGGCGGAAGCTGGCGGCGCGCCATTGGCTGCCGTTGAGCGTGCTGATGCGGCTGTTCTGGTTTTACGACGCGCGTTTATGGCTGAACTGGCCGATCCGCGTCAACTCGATCCATTGACGTTGGCAGAGAAGCTGGATAAACAGAAAGTGGAGGTCGAGCGGGTGACCGACTGGCTTTCCAGATGGGTTTATGATCTTGCGCGCTTGGGGCTCTCGGGGTCTGTCCGCTATTATCCGGACGAGACCAACCGGATTGCACCGTTGGCGAAGTCGCTAGACCCCGTTAAGCTGATGCGCTATCACGACAGTGTATTGGCCGCGCGGAAGCTTGCTTCCCATCCGCTTAATGCCCGGCTTGTTTACGAACAATTGTTTTTTGCTTATCAGCAGGCCGTCAGGCCCATGCCAAAAGGTTGAATCCGATGTCTGAAGCGCCGAAATCCGCTCCTGCAGCCGCAGGAGCCGCTGCAGCAGCACCCCGTGCCGGTGGTGTGTTGTCCCTCAGCATTAAGGAAAAAGCCGGCTTGTTTGCCGCTTACATGCCCTTTATAAAGGGCGGCGGCATATTTATTCCTACCCCCAAGGCCTACAGCCTGGGTGAGGAAGTCTTCATGCTTTTGCAGCTGTTGGATGATCCGGCTCGTATTGCCGTATCCGGCATCGTGGTGTGGATCAGCCCTGTGGGTGGGCATGGCAATCGTACTCAGGGTATCGGTGTCCAGTTTACGGCCAATGAGGCCGGCGGCCAGGCACGGGCGAAGATCGAAGGTTTGCTGGGCGGTGCGCTGCAGTCTTCGCGTACCACGCATACCATGTGACCTTGCGTTGCTACACGCAAAAAGCCCGGCGAAAACCGGGCTTTTTTCACAAATGGCACCGTGAACCGGTTTGTAAATATCAGGACATTTCCTAGAAAGGCCAATGTGGCATTGGGTAGAGTTTGGCGTTGGTCGAAGCGCGTATTGTTGGTCATGTTGGTTCTGTTGTTCGTATCAGCCTTGGCATTGTGGGTATTTTTGCGTGGCAGTCTGCCCCGGCTGGAGGGAGAAGTCAGTGCGAATGGCCTGGCAGAGGCGGTAAGTGTTGTTCGTGACGCGCAAGGCATCCCGACTATCCGTGGCAAGCACCGTAATGATGTGGCTTACGCCACCGGTTACATCCATGCGCAGGAACGTTTCTTCCAGATGGATCTGCTACGCCGCGTAGCGGCGGGGGAGCTGGCAGGTCTATTTGGCGCCGCGGCGCTGGATATGGACCGCGAACATCGATTCCACCGTTTTCGTGCTCGTGCTGAAGCAGTCTTGGCGCGATTGCCTACCTCAGACAAGCAGATGCTTGAGCGTTATGTGGCTGGTGTGAACGAAGGGTTGGCTGCCCTGAAGTCCCGACCTTTCGAATACGGTTTGTTGAGCACTCAGCCCGAACCGTGGCAGGCAGCGGATTCAATGTTGGTTGTATGGGCAATGTATTTTGACCTGCAAGGCTTTCAGGAACGACGTGAGTTTGCCCGTGGTTGGTTGAAAGAACATACCAGTGCTGAGCAACTGGCTTTTCTGTTGCCGGAAGCATCGGTTTACGATGCGCCGCTGGATGCCCGTGATGTACCAGTTGTACCTGTAGCTACGCCAGCAGTTTCGCCATCATGGTTCGGTTTCCCGGCCAGTAAAACCATGGCTGGCATTGCGTTCCGCAGCTCAGTAGGCAGCAATAACTGGGCATTGGCCGGTAAGCATTCAAAGGCTGGTGCAGCCATCGTGGCGAATGACATGCATTTGGGCATACGGCTGCCACATATCTGGTATCGCGCAGTCATCGAGTACCCGGATGCCACAGGCAAGATGCGGCGTATTGCGGGTGTGACCTTGCCTGGTGGACCTATGGTGGTTGTAGGCAGCAATGGCCAGGTGGCATGGGGATTCACCAACAGCTATGGCGATTACCTTGATCTGATTGAGCTGGAGCGCGATCCGACCAGTTCTCTCCGGTTCAAGACCTCAGCCGGTTGGGAAACGGTGGCGGAGTGGCGCGAGCAATTACCGGTAAAGGGAGAGGAAGCGGTTGAGTACCGGGTACTGGAAAGCTCGCTTGGTCCTATCCGACAAGTAGGAGGGCGCTACTATGCCGTACGTTGGATTGCGCATGCGCCGGGTGCCGTCAATATGGGGCTGACACAGCTGGAAGGTGCGCAGGATCTTACCGCGGCTTTGGCTGTGGCGAACCGTACTGGTATCCCCGCCCAGAATATGGTGGCTGGCGATACGGCTGGCCGGATAGGTTGGACGATAGCGGGGCCATTACCGCAACGACGTGCAGGCTGGGAAGATACTTTTCCTTATTCCGCCGCAGTGCGGCAAGGGTGGCGCGACTTGCGAGCGCCAAATGAATACCCCCGTGTTGTCGACCCAGCCCAAGGTCGGTTGTGGACGGCGAACAGCAGGCAGCTGGCAGGTGAGGAATACAGCAAACTGGGTGATGGCGGTACAGATTTTGGTGCCCGCGCCAGACAGGTGCGTGATGGTTTGGAGACGCTGACCCAGGCAGACGAAAAGCAGGTGCATGCGATTGGCCTCGATGATCGTGCACTGTTCATCTCCACCTGGCGGGACAGAGCAATAAAAGTGCTCGATAAGGAGGCCGTGGATGGCCGCCCCGCCAGAGCAGAGTTTCTTCAGCTGCTCCAAACCAGCTGGGATGGCCATGCGAGTACCAGTTCGGTGGGTTACCGTTTGGCTCGTGGCTATTTATATGGCCTGTATGCAGAACTGTTCGGACGTATTGATGCGCAATTGGGAACCTTGGTCGAGAAAGCGGACTTTGATGTTGCCAATCCGCGCTGGCCTGTGGTGATCGCCAGGCTGTTGGATGAAAAACCCGTGGGTTGGTTGCAAGGTCGCGACTGGCGGGCGGTTGAACTTGCGGCGATCGACAGGACTATTGCTGATTTGACTGCTGGTGGTAAGCCACTGGCGGCTGCCAATTGGGGGGAGCGCAACACGGCGAGGATAAGCCACCCGTTCGTTAAGTTGTTGCCTATGCTTGGCCCCTGGCTTTCAGCGCCCGCTGACCCTATGCCGGGTGATGAGAATATGCCACGTGTTGCAGGCCCGGAGTTTGGACAGTCAGAACGCATGGTGGTATCCCCAGGCAAGGAGGAGCAGGGCATTTTGACCATGCCCGGTGGCCAGAGCGGTCACCCGCTTAGTCCGTTCTTTCTGGCAGGGCATGCAGATTGGGTAAAGGGTGAGCCTGCGCCATTTCTGCCCGGTAAGCCGCAGTACACACTGACATTCGCACCGAAGTAAGCCATTGAACCAGTTAGAATTGGCAAATTGATCCCTGCTTTCCAATCTGTCCCACCGCTATGTTTATCGACTCTCACTGTCACATCGATTTCCCTGAACTTGCCGAGCGCGCCGATGAGCTGATGGCCAATATGGCCAGTAATCAGGTCAGCCATGCGCTGTGCGTTTCGGTAAATCTACCGGATTGGCCTAATGTGATTGCGCTGGCCGAGCGATATCCGCATATCTATGCCTCGGTGGGGGTGCATCCTGACTATGAGGATGAAGTCGAACCGACAGTGGCGCAGCTGGTTGAATTGGCCCAGCATCCCAAGGTGATCGCAATTGGCGAGACCGGGCTCGACTACTACCGCTTACAGGGAGACCTGGAATGGCAGCGGGAGCGATTTCGTGTGCATATCCGTGCAGCGCGCCACACAGGGAAGCCTTTGATTATTCACACCCGCAGCGCAGCGGACGATACCCTGCGTTTGATGGCAGAGGAAAAAGCAGGGGACGCCGGTGGTGTGCTGCATTGCTTTACGGAATCGCAAGCCGTGGCGGATGCGGCCATTGCCATGAATTTCTACATTTCCTTCTCGGGTATCGTGACTTTCAAGAAGGCAGAAGAACTGAAGGAAGTGGCGAAGACAATACCGCTTGAGCGGATGTTGATCGAAACCGACTCGCCTTATCTTGCCCCCATGCCTTTTCGTGGCAAGCAGAACCAGCCTGCCTATGTGAAGCATGTGGCCGAACATATCGCGGACTTGAGAGGCATCAGCGTCGAGGAAGTGGCGCGTGCGACGACCGCTAACTTTGCCCGTCTGTTCAAGCTGGAAGGACAGCTGTAATGAGCGTCGAGGTTCTGGTGCTTGGATGTGGTTCCAGTGCGGGTACACCGGCTATTGGCTGTAAATGCTCGACCTGTACCTCGCCAGATATACGCAATCGGCGCACACGCGCGTCGGCAGTATTTCGTACAGCTGGCCTGAGCTTTCTGATCGATACCGGGCCGGATTTGCGCACTCAGGCCCTGCGTGAAGGGCTGACCCAGGTCGACGCCGTACTTTATACCCACCCGCACGCTGATCACCTCAATGGTATCGATGATCTGCGTGCTTTTTGTTATCTGAACAAAGCGCCGCTGCCTATCTTTGGCAATGAATTCATGATGCGTGACGTGGCGACGCGGTTCCACTATACGACCCTGCCTCCCGGTCAATGGTGGGATAAGCCTGTGCTGTTGCCGACGCCGGTGGATGGGCCATTCAGCCACCGTGGTGTAGTGATTACTCCGATTCCTGTCCTGCACGGTCGTTGGCCCATTTATGGCTATCGCATCGGGAATGCTGCCTATATCACCGATGTATCGGAAATTCCGGAAGAAAGTTACGCACTGCTCGATGGATTGGAGCTGCTGTTACTCGATTGTCTGCGCAATGAGCCGCATTACACCCATTTTGGCGTTGAGCAGTCTATTGCGTCCGCCAAGCGTATTGGTGCACGCCGTACGGTTTTCATCCACATGACGCATGAGTTGGAATACCAAGCGTTATCTGAACGCTTGCCCGATGGTATTGAAGTCGCTTATGACGGGATGCGGCTGAATTCGGGCTAGGCATTGTATTTGCGACCCTGGTCACCATGTAGAATGGGTGCGCGCATTGGCTGTTTACCTTTGTTGCTCGTAGTTTTCCTTCCCGATGGCGGGCAGCAAAGGTAAACAGAACCAAGCGAAAAGGGTGGTGGTGTATGGCGGAAGCCGCGCGATGTCCACGCATTGTGATTGTGGGTGGTGGTGCTGGGGGGCTGGAATTGGCCACCCGGTTGGGCGATAAGCTCGGCAGAAAGAAGAAGGCTGAGGTTGTACTGGTCGATGCCCAACGCACCCATATCTGGAAACCGCTTTTGCACCAGTTGGCTGCCGGTAGCTACGACAGCCATGCAGAGGAAATCGAATACCTCGCCCAGGCTCGATGGCACCACTTCCGATTCCGTCAGGGCAAGCTGGTAGGGCTTGACCGCAGTACACGTGAAATCCTGATTGCGCCGCTGCTTGACAGCAGCGGCCGTGAAATTATCGCAGCACAGCGGTTGGCGTACGACTATCTGGTGCTGGCGGTAGGGAGCCAGACCAATGATTTCGGTACGCCAGGGGTGCAGGAGCATGCAATATGCCTCGATAGCCCGACTGCCGCCCGGCATTTCCATGAAAGACTCATCGATGCCTGCTTAAGGGCGCAAAACCTGCCGGTGGAGGCAGGTAAGGGGCGTATGACTGTTGCCATCATTGGTGCTGGCGCCACGGGTGTCGAGCTGGCAGCGGAGCTGCATGCGGCAGCACATGTGCTTACCAGTTTCGGGCTTGAGCACATCAATCCTGATACTGAATTGAAGATTGTGCTGGTTGAGGCAAGCCCGCGTATTCTCGCCGCCTTGCCAGAGCGGCTTTCCAATGCGGCTGCGCAGGAGCTGCGTAAATTGGCCATTGAGATCCATAGCAACGAGCGGGTGGTGGAGGTCAGTGAAAGCGGCGTAAAGATGGGGAGCGGCAAGTTCATCCCGAGTACGTTGACCGTATGGGCAGCTGGCATCAAGGCGGCCGATGGCTTGCATGAAATCGGTGGGTTGGAGACGAACCGTCTCAATCAGATCGTGGTAGACGCCACGATGCGCAGCAGCCGCGACGAGCGTATCTTTGCTTTTGGTGATTGTGCAGCTTGCCCCAATGGGGCCGGTGGTTGGGTGCCAGCGCGTGCCCAGGTTGCTCATCAGCAGGGTGCTGTTCTGGCAGCCAATATTGTGCGCGCCATAACGGGAAAACCGCTCAAGGACTTTCGTTTCGAGGATTACGGCTCACTGGTTTCGTTGGCCAGTTATTCTTCGGTTGGTTCGCTGATGGGCAGTCTTTCCAAAGGCAGTCTGTTCGTTGAAGGTCAGATCGCCAAGCTGATGTATTGGGGTCTGCACAAGCAGCACCAGATGGCGTTGTCAGGATTCTTCCGGACGGTGCTTATCACCTTGTCGGAATGGCTGGATCGGGTTCATCGGCCCAAGATAAAGCTGCATTGAAGCCGGGTATAACGACAGAGGGTGGAGAGGGCTGATTGATAAGCCGCTGATTTCCTTGCCTGATCAAGGCATTCAAAGCTAGAATGCTCGGCTTTCCACCCTTGCCTCACCGCTACCGCATGGCGGGAGGCTTTAAATCCGCAAGGAGATCACATGCGACACTACGAAATCGTGTTCATCGTGCATCCCGATCAAAGCGAGCAAGTGCCCGCCATGATCGAGCGCTACAAGACGATGATTACCAACGATGCTGGCAAGATCCATCGCCTGGAAGACTGGGGCCGCCGCCAAATGGCTTACCCAATCCAGAAGATGCACAAGGCTCACTATGTGCTCATGAACATCGAAATCAGCCAGGCTACCCTGGATGAGCTCGAGCATGCCTTCAAGTTCAACGACGCTGTGCTGCGCCACCTCACCATTCGTACCGATGCTGCCATTACCGAAGCATCGCCGATGATGAAGGAAGAAAAGTCCAAGTCGCTGACCCCGGCCGCTGAGGCCAAGGAAGCGGCTGCTGCCTGATTTAGGCCAGTGGCTTGAGCGCGCGTAACCAAGTTGTTGTTACCGGCCGACTGCTTGATGTCGAGCCGCTGCGTTATACCCCTGCCGGCATCCCGGCACTTGAATTTCGGTTAAATCATTATTCAAGTCAGCAGGAAGTCGGCATCGCCCGCCAGGTTGAATGTGAGATTGTTTGCATTTGCCTAGGTGAGCAGGCCAAAACGCTAGCGGTGCTGGGTACCGAAGTTGAAATCGTCGTTAAAGGTTTCCTCGCTGCCCGTAATCAACGTTACAAGCACAGTCTGGTTCTGCACATCAACGATTGGAAGCGTGTTCAGGCGCCAAGCACTTAATTAAGTTATTTGAAATTTAGAGGTCATCATGTCACGTCATCTGTTCAAGCGCCGGAAGTTTTGCCGCTTCAGCGCCGAAGGCATCAAGCATGTCGATTACAAAGATGTAAATCTGCTTAAGGATTTCATCAACGAAAACGGCAAGATCATCCCGGCTCGTATTACCGGCACCAAGGCCCGTTACCAGCGTCAATTGTCGGATGCTATCAAGCGCGCTCGTTTCCTGGCGCTGATGCCTTACACCGACAAGCACTAAGCCGGAGTAAAGAACATGCAAATTATTCTGCTGGAAAAAGTAGCTAACCTGGGTGGTCTGGGCGACGTTGTTAATGTGAAGCCTGGTTACGCTCGTAACTTCCTGATCCCGCAAGGCAAGGCCAAGCGTGCATCGGAAGCCAACCTGAAGGCTTTCGAAGCCCGCCGCGCTGAATTGGAAGCCCAGCAAGCTGAAGTGCTGGCCCAAGCCCAGGCCCGCGCTGAAAAGCTGGAAGGCTTTGCTGTGACTATCGCTCAGAAGGCCGGTGTTGACGGTCGTCTGTTCGGTTCGGTTACCAACCAAGACTTGGCTGAAGCAATCACTGCTGCTGCTGGTGTTAAGGTTGCCAAGATGGAAGTTCGTTTGCCTGAAGGCCCATTCAAGGCTATCGGCGAGTACGATTTGGTCGTTGCATTGCACCACGATGTGACTGCCAATCTGAAGGTTTCCGTTGTCAGCGCATAACTGACGCGGTAGGCAGTAAAAGAACGGGTGTTCGAGCAATCGAACACCCGTTTTGTTTTTTGCTGAGCGTTGGATGTGGATTTTCCGGCACTGCCGAAAGGCAACTTCTATAATCTTGCCAATAACTTCCCCCGAGCGTTTCTTCCAGACTTGCCGGCATGACCAATAAGCTCAGCAACCCCACTGATCTTGCGCGTGAGGCATTGAAGCTGCTGGCGGCTCGTCGCATTCCTCCTACCCCTGAACGTTACGAAGAGATTTACTACGAAATCGCCGAAGGCAAGCCGGGGCAGAATGGTTTCGTCAACGTCCTGGCGACTGAGCTGCTGGCAACATTGAAGGCGTTTCCAAAGCAGTCACCCGACTTACAACGGCAAATTATCCATATCGAAAAAGCGGCCCACTCGCGTGAGTGGACGCTTATTCCTGCGTTGTTCCTACAGGCTATCGAGACCCAAGGCGGACAGGCAAGTCTGACACGGGCATGGTCTGAACTGATTCGCGACCTTCTGCATCAGTGGGATTTGCGCAGTCCCCATTTTTCTGCAACGCGTAAGCGCGAATCCCTGGCCAAGGTTTTGTTGAATTTTGGCAACTATCCAAGCTTGCTCAATGAGAAATTGGATGCCTTGGTACGCAGCTGGGCCGAAGGTACGGGCGGGGAAGGAAGTATAGAGCTGGAGGATGGCGAAGCTGCTGCCGGTGATGCCCCTGCCGATGGTTCGGCAGAGCAGTCCGCAGCAGCTGTACCCGATGCAATGGCGGATGCGAGTGCCGGTACGGGTGGGTTGGACTGGCAGCGTTGGCGTGAAATGCTGGTGGCTACCTTACGGCAAGGACTTGCTGAACGGATGGTAGGCTACCCTGGCCTGTTGGAAGAGGCGACCAGTCTTGCATTGGCTGCAGAGACGGTCAGCAGCCAGCAAGGTATGGATTTTCTGGCGCAGCGGCTGAAGCGTTTCTGGGTACAGTTGGCGCTGCAGACGGAACAGGATGAAAGAATTGCAGGCGCTTTGGTAAATCTGCTTCTTTTACTTAGCGATAACCTGGTCGAACTATCTGGTGCAGACGAATGGGTACGTGGCCAAGTGGCGGTGGTGCATGACCTTTTGACCAAGCCCTTAAGCATCAACAAGCTGTATGAAGTGGAAGCCGGGTTCAAGGAAGTCTTTTACAAGCAGAGCATGCTCAAGCACAACCTGGATGAAGCCCAGGAAGCGCTGCGCAATATGGTCTCGCTATTTATCGACCGGTTGGGTGGCATGGCCGATAACACCAGTGGCTACCATACCAAGATAGAAGGCTACGCAAGCAGGATAGAAGCGGTACAAAATATTCCAGACCTCAATGTATTGTTGGATGAGTTGATGCAGGATACGCGTGTGATGCAGCTTGATATGGCGCGTTCACGTGATGAATTACTGGCTGCTCGAACGGAAGCTGCAGCAGCCGATACGAAGATCAAGGAGCTGGAGAGCGAGCTGCGTTATGTGAGTGAGAAGATCCGGGAGGATCAGCTTACTGGTGCATTGAATCGGCGTGGGTTCAATGAAGCTTTCATGGCAGAAATCGCGCGTGCAGAGCGCAGTGGCAAGCCGTTGTGTCTCTCGTTGCTGGATATCGACAACTTCAAGAAACTGAATGACCAACGGGGTCACCAGGCGGGTGACGATGCGCTGGTCCACTTGGTCAAGGTCATCAAGGAAGTATTGAGGCCGACAGATATCGTTGCACGTTACGGTGGTGAGGAGTTCGTTGTGCTACTGCCGGAATTGGTTCTGTCTGAAGCGGCCAATGTTATGCGCCGCGTACAGCGCGAGCTGACCCGATGCTTCTTCCTCAACAATAACGAGCGTGTACTGATCACGTTTTCGGCAGGCATTACACGCTATGAGCAGGGTGAACACCCTGAAGCCACGGTAGAGCGCGCCGACCAGGCTATGTATGAAGCGAAGAAGTCGGGCAAGAACCAGGTCAACGTGGCAGATCGCCCCGGTAAGGGCAACTGACACCTGTTTAGCACATAAGCCTTGATTACGGCTGCGCAGTAAGATCGTGAACTGGTTCTAAACCAAACCACCTGCGAAGTCATGCTGTCGCCACGCTTCAAATACTGTCACAGCCACGGCGTTGGATAGATTCAGGCTGCGGTTGTCTGGGCGCATAGGCAGCTTGATCCGTTGTTCTGGCGCCAACCCATTGCGCAGCTCATCTGGCAAGCCGGCAGACTCTCGGCCAAACAGGAAAACATCACCCGGTTGATAAGTGACCTGGTCGTAGCGCCGGGCACCTCGCGTGGTCAATGCGAAGATACGTCGGCCCGCCATGGCTGCAACGCAGGCTTCCCAGCTTTCATGCACCTGCATGTCCGCGTACTCGTGGTAATCAAGGCCCGCGCGGCGCAGTTTGGCATCTTCAAGTGGGAAGCCCAAAGGTTTGACCAGGTGCAGCTCACAACCTGTATTGGCGCATAGGCGGATGATGTTGCCTGTGTTGGGGGGAATCTCAGGCTGAAACAAAATAACGGCAAACAACGATCATTCCTTGTTGGTCTGGGCTCGCAGGGCATCGGGTTGACCGTCATGGGACCCCAGTGGCCGTACGGGAACCGATTGCCAATGCCACTTGCCAATCTCGGCATTGCGGGCAGCGTGCATTGGGTAGTGGACTTGATTGTCGGCTCGGTCTACTTCACCCACAACCAGCAGGTAAACATTGGTATCTGTGTTATTGATAAAGGTATGCGCCAAACCATTTCCTGGTTTGAAGCCGACCCCATCTCCCGGTTGCAGTCTGTGCAATACACCATCCAGCCAGACATCCGGCGTGCCTTCGATGACGTAGATGAATTCCTCTTCGGTTTTTTCGGCGTGAGGCCAGGAGGTACGACGGCCTGGTTGCAATACCTGGTGGTTAATTGCCAGTCGTTCAAAGCCAAATTGCTGACCGAACCGACCGGTAATGCAGTGTAACTCTGCGCTGCCGGGGTAGTGCTTGTCATCAGCCTCTTGGATGTCGGTGTAATGCTTGATGCAATCGGGTTTTTGCATATGGTCTCGCTTATTTTGTTGTGCGGGCAACGACCCAGCAGTCGATACGGTGGGCGCCTGCTTGTTTGAGGGTCGATGCCAGTTCGTCCAGGCTTGCGCCGGTCGTCATTACATCATCTACCAAGGCGATATGCATACCGCTAACCGCCCGACGGACATGAAATGCTTTTTTGATAGCCGTGCGGCGTGCATCGCGTGGCAGGCTAGCTTGTGGTGGGGTGAGCTTGATACGCTCCACTAGGTCGTTTCGTAATGGAATCTGCAATGCCTTGGCCAAATGACTAGCCAGCAGTTGCGACTGATTGAAACCGCGTTCCTTCAGCCGGGTAGGGTGCAAGGGCATGGCCAGAAGGCAGTCCGGCCGTGGTGCAGTCTGCACCAGGTGGACAAGCCCCTCGGCCAACGGTGTCGCCAAGATCAGTTCCGCATTGTATTTGTAAGCGGGCACAAGCCGATCGAGCGGCCAATCATAGGCCCAAGCCGCAATGGTATGGTCGAAGGCGGGAGGATGTTGCAGGCATTCCCCGCAGCGTTCGCCCTGTGGAGTTGGAATGGCGCAGCTGGGGCAACGCAGCGGACCCAACTGAGGCATGTCTGCAAGGCAGAGTGCGCACAGCCCGCTTGCGCCACTTTTCGCCGCACAAAGTACGCAATGTTGAGGCAACAGCAGATCAAGCCCGCGCTGCATAAATTTCGTGCACTTGTCTAATTATGTGTTGGTTAAATTTGACAAGAGGGGCTGCCCGGCCAAGAATTCGGAGCAATTCTAACAACTTCATGCCCAGCTTCCCCTTATGAATCAAGCTATCGAGCCCAAAGCGTTTACTTTTCACCGAAAGCCGGTTCCTCATGCAGAAGTTGAGCGTTGGACACCCGAGGCAGTGGCGGCACTGTTCAGCCTGCCATTCAATGATCTGCTATTCCGTGCGCAGACGGTGCATCGTGAACACTTCGACCCGAACCGGGTACAACTGTCGACCTTGCTATCAATCAAGACAGGGGGCTGCCCGGAAGACTGTGGTTATTGTCCGCAGTCGGTGCGTTACGACACCGGTGTGACCAGCCAGGATTTATTGCCCCTGGATGAAGTGCTGGCAGCTGCACAGGCAGCCAAGCAAGCCGGGGCATCGCGTTTTTGTATGGGTGCGGCATGGCGTGGCCCCAAGCAGCGCGACCTGGAAGAAGTGAAGCAGATGATTGCCGGTGTGAAAGCGTTGGGTATGGAAACCTGCGCCACATTGGGCATGTTGAAGGATGGTATGGCCGACCAGCTCAAGGATGCTGGCTTGGATTACTACAACCATAACCTGGATACCGCACCTGAGAAGTATGAGGACATTATCGGTACCCGTGGTTATGACGACCGGCTGGATACACTGCGCCAGGTGCGTGATTCCGGAATGAATGTTTGCTGTGGTGGCATCGTCGGCATGGGGGAAACGCGCGAGGAAAGAGCAGGACTGCTGGCGCAGCTGGCCAACCTCGACCCGCAACCCGAATCGGTGCCCATCAATAATCTGGTCAAGGTGGAAGGTACGCCACTTGCTGATGTGGAAGGCATCGATTGGAGTGAGTTCGTACGTACGATTGCCGTCGCCCGCATGGTGTTGCCCAAGAGCTTTGTCCGTCTTTCGGCGGGTCGCCAGCAGATGCCGGAATCAGTCCAGGCGCTGTGTTTTCTGGCTGGGGCCAATTCGATTTTCTACGGTGAAAAACTATTGACTACCGGCAACCCCGAATGTGATGGTGACCGACTGTTGTTCGCCAAGCTGGATATCCAACCACTTTAATTCGCTGTGCCTACAAGAACGCCGGACTGTGAAGCACCGGCGTTTTGTTTTAGTAATCAGTCCCAAGAACCTATTCAAAGTCTCGCGAGCTAGGGCGAGACAAGGCGGAAACAGCCGAGGAAGCGGAGTTTACTAGTGGTAAATGAGCATTCTGAGGGTGTTTTCAACGCCGTATCGCTGACGCGCAGCAGACTTTGGACAGGTTCCAAGATCAGCTCACGATAATTTCAGCAGGCCCTGCCTTCAGGCTACCAATATCCATAGCTTGGCCAAAACCAGCTTGATGGAAGGTTTGCAGCACCTTTTCGACCTCACTTTCCGCGCAGGACACCAGCAGGCCACCTGATGTTTGAGCATCTGCAAGGATGCGACGTTGCCAGTCGGTTACGGTAGTGCTAAAGCGCACTGCGTCGCCAAAGCTTGCAAGATTACGTTCGATAGCACCTGGGCCGATGCCTTGTTGGGCAAAGTGAATGGCGGCTTCCAACATCGGTAGCGATTGGCTATTGAGGGTGGCCATCAATTTACTGCCTCGACATACCTCCAGCAGATGGCCCAGCAGACCAAAGCCGGTGATATCCGTCATGGCATGTACGCCGGGCAGGCTAGCAAGGGTTGCACCTACTTGATTGAGCTGGGTCGTGGTCGCAATCAAAGCGGCATAGCCAGCGTCATCCAGCAGACCTTTTTTCATGGCGGTACCCAGAATACCGATGCCCAGCGGTTTACCCAGAATCAACCGGTCACCATCCTTGGCGTCGCTATTACGCTTTACCTGCTTGGGGTCGACCAGCCCGATAACAGCCAATCCATAAATAGGTTCCGGTGCGTCGATGGAATGGCCACCTGCGATGGGAAATCCTGCTACACGTGCGACTTCTGCGCCACCGGCCAGAATCTGCTGGATCGCTTCCACCGGCAGGGTATTGACCGGCATGCCCACAATCGCCAAGGCCATGATAGGCACGCCGCCCATCGCGTAGATGTCTGAGACGGCATTGGTCGCGGCGATTCGGCCGAAGTCGTATGGGTCATCCACAATCGGCATGAAGAAGTCGGTGGTGGCGACGACGGCTTGTTGGTCGTTGATCTGGTATACCGCAGCATCATCCGACGTTTCGGTACCGACCAATAGCTGAGGGAAAGCCTGCGCTGCCGGTAGTTTAGCCAGCATGTTTGCCAGAACCGAGGGGGCGATTTTGCAGCCACAGCCGCCACCGTGGGACAATTGAGTCAGTTTTATCGACATGGTTGAAGCCTGTGAAAGATCAGCTCGCGACGCTAGCAGAGCGTTCCCGGTTTGACGAGATCATTGATGTGCGCACACCGGCTGAGTATGCCTTAGACCACCTTCCTGGTGCGATCAATGCCCCGGTGTTGAGCGACGAGGAACGCATCGTGGTCGGCACTTTGTATAAGCAGAACCCCTTCGAGGCAACCCGTGTGGGGGCTGCGATGGTGGCACGTAATCTTGCCCACCATCTCGATACCTTGTTTGCCGATCGGCCCCATACTTGGCGGCCTATGGTGTATTGCTGGCGTGGCGGGAAGCGTTCGGGTTCGATGACCGCCTGGATGAATCTGATCGGTTGGCGTGCCAGACAGTTGGCTGGTGGTTACAAAGCCTACCGGCAATGGGTGTTGGAACAGCTGAATGAGGTGCCGACGCGGTTACAGTTTGTTTTGCTGACGGGCTACACCGGCTGTGGCAAGACCCGTTTGCTCGAAACCTTGGCTGCACAGGGAGCGCAGATAGTGGACCTGGAAGGGCTCGCATGCCACCGAGGTTCAATACTGGGTGCATGGCCCGATACTGTCCAACCCACGCAGAAGGCGTTTGATAGCCGTTTGGTTGCTACTTTGGCAGGTATGGATGCGGCTCGCCCGGTGTTTATCGAGGCTGAAAGCAAGCGTGTCGGTCTGCTGCATCTGCCCGAAACCCTGATGCAAGCTATGCGGGCAGGGCGCGTGGTGGAAGTACAGGCCGATACTGAGTCACGGATTGCTTATCTATGTCGCGACTATGCACATTTATTTGTTCAACCGGCACGGTTCAAGAATCAATTGACCAGGCTGACGGCCTTGCATGGCAAGCAGACGATTGAGCACTGGCATGCGCTGATTGAACAGAGCGAAATGCAGCTCCTGTTCACTGATTTGGTAACCCGCCATTACGACCCGGCTTATCAGCGTAACAACCCTATCAAACATCAGCCCGTCAGCCATACCTTGCATGTGGACCCGACGGGTAATTTAGAAGATGCAGCAAAGACGTTGCTTGCTGCTGTTTAAGAGCCAAGCCCAAAGTCTGCTGTGCGTATTTAGAACCTGTCTAAAGTCTCGCGAGCTAGAGCTAGAGCTAGAGCTAGAGCTAGAGCTAGAGCTAGAGCTAGAGCTAGAGCTAGACAAGGCGAAAACAGCCAAGGAAGCGGAGTTTACGCGTGGTAAATGAGCATTCCGAGGGTGTTTTCAACGCCGTATTGCTGACGCACAGCAGACTTGAGACAGGCTCTTAGTGATTCACGCCCGGCTGAGTAAGAGCCTGAGAGTGAGACATCCCTTGATTCAGTAACTTGCCAACCATATGCGTGATCAGATCAAGTCGGTTTGCGTAAGCATCGATTCGCATGAACTCTTGCTCCGAATGCATGCCGCCACCAAAGGGGCCAAGGCCGACCAGAAGTTGCATCCCGGTAACAGCCAGATGGTTGCCATCGCTGCCATAACCCACCGGCCGCGCTTGAACGGATTGGCCAAGTGTCGAGGCAGATGCTTCAAGCAATTTGCGCAATTGCGTCGTTTGCCCTTCTGACAATGGTGGTAGTTCCGCTATTTGGACGGCGGTGGTCTGGGGACCCTTTTGCAAGCGCTCGTTGAAGACATCGCTATGCTTGGTGATGAGTTCGATGGCGGTCGATAGCTCTTCCCAGTCTTTTGGCGAGCGGAATCGAATGTCGAAAGTTACAGAGGCGTTTTCGCAAACGACGTTCGGTTTGCTCCCTCCTTCCACAACGCCAGGATTGATGGTGAGGCCTCGATCGGGCTTCGCCAACTCGGTGATCTGCTTGATCTTCAAGGCGATGTCACGGCAGGCATCGATGCCATTTTCCGGTTCCAGGCCAGCATGAGCGGCCTTACCGCTGCTGGTCACCTTGATCCAACGTACACCCGATTGGCTGCTGACCACGGCGCCATCCGACAGACCTGGTTCGAAGACCAGGCCAAAGGGAATACCCTTGGCGAGGCTCCGCAGTGTTTCCTTGGACCAAGGGGATCCAATTTCTTCATCATCGTTCAGGACAATTCGCACCTTATCCAGTTGGCCAGTCTGTTTTAGCTGGGCCAAGACGTTCAGCATCAACACCACGCCACCCTTCATGTCGATGACGCCGGGGCCAACCAAGCGGTCCGCCTGCTCAGTCAACTGGCGAAATTTGCTACTCGACGCAAATACAGTGTCGATGTGCCCCACGAACAAGATCTGGGGTTGCGCATTGGGTACTTCAAAAGCCAATACTTCGCGTCCATCTTGTTTAAGCCGATGCCGAGTGAGCACCATTCCGAGTGCTTCGAATTCGGGAATCAGCATCTTGCGCGCATCTTCAAGCCCAGCGACATTGCGTGTGTCGGTATTGATATCGACGAGTTGCTGGAGCAGTTGGCGGTAATGCGGTGCGATCACTGCCTTGTCGGCTGCCTGCCCATAGCTGGCAAAGCTCAGCATTACGGCGGTAACGGTATGTTTGATCCAAGTATTCATGCCATGTCTCCGGCGAAGTCGCATGCTGTTCGTATTGAGAGCCTGTACTTCGCGCCAATGGTCCCGCTATGTGCAGATGGTTTTCTGGACAGTCCAAGCCTATGAGGGAGGCGTCAACTGTTGCGAGTGGCTGTCAGCAGGGCAAAGCGCAGCACAGACGCTGGAAAGTATGCTGGTACGTGAGGCCTGATCACGGCTGCGCAGCAAGATCGGGAGCGGATTCAAAGTTGAAATTGCCAGCCTTGTCCAAGTAACCACCTGGGTTCCAGGCGACTTCCCATAAGTAACCGTCGGGATCGGCAAAATAACCGTGCCGACCACCCCAAAAGGCGTCCTGCGCCGGCTTGGTGATGTTGACACCCTTGCTGGCCAGCTGGGCCATTAGTGTGTCTACATCTAGCCGTTCAGCCACGTTGTGGGCCAGTGATATTCGGGAGAAGCCGGCAGATTGGCTATCCAGGCCGGCATCCTTGGCCAATTCTTCAGCCGGGAACAGGGCCAGTACGAAGCCATTGAGCTGAAAGAACGCAACCCCATCCTGGCTCTTAGGGGAGAGCGGCCAACCAATTAGGTCGGTATAGAAGCGGCGCGACTTTTCCAGGTTGGCTACGCCGAGCGTGATAAAGCTGATGCGGGCTTGCATGCGAGGGCTCCAGGAAGGCATGAAAAGAACGGTAACTCGGGGCTGTTCACGATCTTACTGTGCAGTGGTAGGGCCACCGTTTTGTCTGCGTATCGTTTTAGAACCCGTTCAAAGTCTCGCGAGCTAAAGCAAGACAAGGCGAAAACAGCCGAGGAAGCGGAGTTTACGTGGGGTAAATGAGCATTCCGAGGCTGTTTTTAACGCCGTATTGCTGACGCGCAGCAGATTTTGAACAGGTTCTTAGTTAACCGATACGTTCTCAAAGTTGTTATTAGTAAACGGGCTCGGCTTGAAACCTGCCACATTCTTTTGGAAGGCCACGGTAATCAACGGTTCCACGAGGCTTGCATACGGCATTTCATCGATGAATACCTTCTGGGCTGCTTCGTACAGCTTGGTGCGTTCCTTGATGTCGGTAGTACGCTTGGCTTTGGTGATTAACCCGTCGAATTCCTTGTTGCACCAGCGCGAGCGGTTTTCGCCCGACTCGGCCGCCGAGCAGCTCAGGTTCGGTGTCAGGAAGTTGTCCGGGTCGCCATTGTCGCCAGCCCAGCCATAGATGGTCACATCATGTTCACCGGCTTTGGTGCGTTTTTGCAGCTCTACCCATTCCATCACCGTCACTTTCACATTGACGCCAATCTTCTTCCAGTCGGATTGCAGCATCTCGGCTGTTAACTTTGGATTGGGGTTGGAGCCGCTACCGCCATTCCGGACCAGGATGTTGATATCGAAGCCTTTCTCAAAGCCTGCTTCTTTCAGAAGTTTCTTGGCTTTTTCCAGATCCGGTTTGTACTCGGGAATGGACTTGTTATATCCCCACATCTTTGAGGGCAATGGCAGGTGTGCTGATGTGGCATTGCCCTGCCAGATAGCCTTGATCATCGCGGGTTTGTCGATGGCGTAGGCAAGGGCCTGGCGTACCCGTTTGTCTTTCAGCTGCGGTTTTTGCGAATTGAAGGAAACATAGGTCAGTATCAGCGCCGGGTTTTGCAGCACGGTCAGCTTGGGGTCGGACTTCAGGGTGGGGATATCAGCCGGGTTCGGGTAGACCATCAGATTACATTCACCCCCTTTGAGCTTCTGAGTACGAACCGAACCATCGGGCGAGATGGAGAAGATCAGCTTGCTGCTACCCGGTTTGCCGCGCCAGTAGTTGGGGTTGGCATCGTAGCGGATCTGAGCACCCTTGTCGTAGCGCTTGAACACGTAAGGCCCGGTACCGACAGGCTTGAGATTGATATCGCCGGGTTTGCCGGCTTTCTCCAGTTGCTGTGCGTACTCGGCTGAGACGATATCGGCAAAGCCCATGCCCAGGTTGGCAATGAAGGGTGCTTCAGGTTGGCTCAGTGTGAACTTGACCTTGTAGGGGTCGATCTTGTCGATTGATTTGATCAGGGTTGGGAAACCCATGTCGCTTGCATAGGGCCACCCTTGCGGGCTGGCTTTTGCGCCAGGGTGTTTGCTGTCGATCATCCGCTCGAACGTCCACAGCACATCGTCGGCATTGAAGTCGCGGGTGGGTTTGAACCATTCAGTAGTATGGAATTTCACACCCTTGCGCAGGTGGAAGGTGTACTCCAGGCCATCGGGGCTGATGTCCCATTTCTCGGCCAGGGCTGGTACGACGCGCGTGCCGCCTTTCTCGAACTCCACCAGGCGGTTGTAGAGGGCTTCGGTTGAAGCATCATGCGTAGCCGCAGCGGTGAACATGCCACCATCAAATCCTTCCGGCGCAGCTTCCGAACAGTAAACCAGCGGTTTGGCATGAGCTGCAGCGGAAAGCGCCAAGGCGATAGCGGTGTATTTGACTAGTTTCATAGGGCGACTCGCGTAAATGGACATCGACTGGATGCCGATGCGGACAAGTGACGTAAAAAAGGACAGGCATGCCTGTCCTTTTCCCTGCAACGGCAGTCTTACTTGATAGACACACCGTAGAAAGCCATCAGACCAAACGGGCTGATTTTGAAACCTTGCACCTTCTTGCTCACCGGCACATTGACGGTGGAGTGGGCAATCGTACTCCAGGGCATTTCCTTCTTAAAGATTTCCTGTGCCTTGATGTAAATATCAGTACGTTTTTTCACATCAGTCGTGCGCTTGGCATCGAGAATCAGCTGGTCGAAGGCTTTATCGCACCATTGCGCGTAGTTGCCACCGCCGATGGCTTCGCAGCTCAGGTTGGTGCCCAACCAGTTGTCCGGGTCGCCATTGTCGCCAGTCCAACCGAACATACCGGCATCGATTTCACCAGCTTTGGCACGCTTGAGGTATTCGCCCCATTCATAGGTTGTGATATTGGCTTTCACGCCGATCTTGGCCCAGTCGGCCTGGATCATTTCTGCCATCAGCTTGGCATTGGGGTTGTATGGGCGTTGCACCGGCATGGCCCACAGGCTGATCTCAAAGCCGTTTGCAAACCCAGCCTTGGCCAGTTGGGCCTTGGCGGCTGCGGTATTGTAGGCTACATCCTTCAGGTTCTTGTTGTAGGACCATTGTGTCGGCGGCATCGGGGCGACAGCAGGCTGTCCCGAGCCCTGGTAAACCGCCTCGATGATGGCCTTTTTGTTGATGGCCATATCCAATGCCTGGCGGACAGCCAGGTTATCAAGCGGCTTGTGCTTGACGTTGTAGGCGACATAGCCAACGTTGAAGCCGGGCTGCGTCAACATGGTGATGTTGGGCGCGCTCTTGAGTACGGCAACATCAGCGGGTTTGGGCTGGAAGGCGACATCGCACTCGCCGGCTTTAAGCTTCTGGGCGCGGACTGAGCTGTCGGTAGTGATCGTGAAGATCAGGTTATCGATCTTGACGTCACCCTTGTTCCAGTATTCCTTGTTGCCGGTGTAGCGGATGACGGCGTCCTTCTGGTAGCTCTTGAACACGAAGGGGCCGGTGCCGATGGGCGCGACATTGATAGTGGCAGGCTTGCCTGCCTTCAAGAGCGCGTTGGCGTATTCGGCTGAGTGGATAGACGCAAAGGACATCGCAAGGTCAGCAAGGAAAGCGGCATCCACATTCTTAAGCGTGAACTTGACCGTTTGCGGGTCGACTTTTTCCACCTTGGCGATGTTGTTGTCGAGACCCATATCGGTGAAGTAAGGGAACTCAGTCGGGTAGACCTTGCGGAACGGATGTTCCTTGCTCAGCATGCGCTCGAAGGTGAATACGACATCGTCTGCGTTGAAGTCACGTGTGGGTTTGAAGCTTTCGTTGCTGTGGAACTTCACGCCTTTACGCAGATGAAAGGTGTAGCTCAGGCTGTCGGGGCTGATGTCCCATTTTTCAGCCAGGCTTGGTATGACCTTGGTTGCACCACGCTCAAATTCCACGAGGCGGTTGAAGACGGTTTCGGCGGATGCATCAAAGTCGGTACCGGCTTGGTACTGGCCTGGGTCGAAACCTGCCGGGCTGCCTTCAGAGCAGTATTTCAGCGTAGAGGCTGCGTGTGCACCTACGCCACCTGTGGCAAGTGCAGCAGCCATCGCCATCTGCAATAAGGTCAGTTGCTTCATGGAATTCATCCTCTTGGAATGGAGAATAGGGGGAAGAATCTGTCTACGATCTTACTGTGCAGTTGTGATCAGGGCTTATGTGCTGCTCGAAATCCTCATGTACCCAAGTACATTCCGGTTTCTGCGCTGCGCCCTGCTGACAGTTGCTCGCGCAAACTCTAAGAACGGCGGGTTTACCGCATGATCGGGAACGGTAACACAGACATGCGAGTGTCAACAGGTAATGGAATGGAGTGTTGCGGCAACGTGACAGATGTCCCGATTCGTTGCCGCAACGGATGGCTTACTTCAGCGAAACACCGCTGAAAGACATACGGCCGAACGGGCTGATCTTGTAGCCCTGCACGCGTTTGGACATGGGAATGCTGACCACTGAATGCGCCAGCGTTGTCCAGGGTAATTCCTGTTTGAAGATTTCCTGGGCTTTGAGGTAAATCTCGGTACGCTTCTTCACATCGGTGGTCTGTTTACCGCGATTGATCAGATCATCGAACTGCGGGTTGCACCATTGCGAATAGTTGTTGCCGCCAATGGCAGCACAACCCAGGTTCACGCCCAGCCAGTTGTCGGGGTCGCCATTGTCACCGTTCCAACCGACCAGGGCAGCATCATGCTCACCTCTCTTGGCACGTTTCAGATATTCGCCCCACTCATAGGAAACGATACTGGCTTTCACGCCGATCTTGGCCCAGTCAGCCTGGATCATCTCGGCCATCTGCTTTGCATTGGGGTTGTAGGCGCGTTGTACTGGCATGGCCCACAGATTGATGTCGAACCCATTGGTAAAGCCCGCTTTGGCGAGTAAGGCCTTGGCCTGTGCAGGATCGTACGGGGCGTCCTTGAGCTTATTGTTGTACGACCATTGTGTGGGCGGCATCGGGTTGGTGGCGGCGACACCTGCACCAGCATAAACCGTTTCGAGAATGGCTTTTTTGTTGATGGCCATGTCGAGCGCGCGGCGTACTCCCAGGTTATCCAGGGGCTTGTGGGTGATGTTGTAGGTCAGGTAACCGACATTGAAACCGGGCTTTTGCATGATAGTTACCTTCTCCGCCTGCTTAAGCATCTCGGCATCGGCAGGTTTGGGCGGGAAGGCGACATCACATTCGCCAGCCTTGAGTTTCTGTCCACGTACTGCGCTGTCAGGCGTGATGACGAAGATCAGGTTGTCGACCTTGGCGTCGTCCTTCAGCCAATAAGCACGGTTGGCTGTGTAACGGATTGCAGCATCTTTCTGGTAACTCTTGAAGATAAAGGGGCCGCTGCCTATCGGATTGGTGTTGATGACGGTAGGTTTGCCCTGTTTGAGTAAGGCATCGGCATATTCAGCCGATTGGATCGAGGCGAAACCCATCGCCAGGTCCTGCAGGAAAGGCGCGTCCACCTTCTTTAACGTGAAGCGGACTGTATAGGTATCGACCTTCTCAATCTTGGCGATATTGCTCTCCAGGCCCAGATCGACAAAGTAAGGGAACTCGCTTGGGTAGGCTTTGCGGAATGGATGGTCGCGATCAAGCATGCGTGTGAAGGTGAAGACCACATCATCTGCGTTTAAATCACGGGTGGGAGTGAAGATTTCATTGCGATGGAACTGGACACCACGGCGCAAGTGAAAGGTGTAGCTGAGGCTGTCCGGGCTGATATCCCATTTCTGCGCCAAGCCAGGAATGACCTGTGTCACGCCGCGTTCAAACTCCACCAGCCGGTCGAAAATGGGTTCTGCGGCTGCATCGTTGGTGGTGGCTGCGGTGTATTGGCCTGGGTCGAACCCCTCGGGGCTGCCTTCAGAGCAGTATTTCAGCGTGGTAGTGGCTTGAACTGTTGCTGTGGTCAGGAAAATGGCCGATAGGGCTTTGAATAGGTTGGATAAGTTCATCGTAAGGCGTCGTGAAAAGATGGAATATTCAGGGCACGACAATGAGCTTACCAAGCCACAGACGAAATGGTGTATTCCGGGTGATTCAGAAGCGATGTGCTTTGCCGTGACCTGCTGCACCGTGCATGCGGACAGTCAACCCTAACCTGTTTGCGGGTAGGGTATTCGGTGCCCCAGTCACGGCAGGCGTATTAGTCTTCAAATTGATGAGGTACGCAAGGCGAAACCCGCCGCTATGGCGATGATGCGACAGTGCTCACCTTGCCACGCATCAGCGTTTGCGTAAAACCACACTGCCAACCGAATAGCCGGCACCGAAGCTGGAGATGACCCCCAGGCTGCCGGAGGACAAATCCTCGTTGTGCAGGTGGAAAGCGATGATGGAGCCCGCACTTGAGGTATTCGCATACTTATCGAGAATCACCGGTGCTTCGTCGACTGTCGCCTCGCGCTCAAGCAGACGGCGGGTGATCAGCTGGTTCATACCCAGGTTGGCTTGATGCAGCCAATAGCGCTGCACCCCAGTGGGCGACAGCTGCAGACCAAGCAGGTGGCTGGCGATGTGCTCGGCAACTAGTGGGCAGACTTCCTTGAAGACTTTGCGGCCTTCCTGCATAAAAAGCTTGTCGCGTAGGTCGCCTGTTTTGTCTTCAGTCCGGTTCAAAAAGCCGGCGTTATTACGGATATTGTTGGAATACTGGGTAGCGAGCTTAGTGCCCAGGATTTCCCATCCTTTGACCGTCGCCGTGGTGCTGGATTCGATTACGACTGCCGTGCAGACGTCGCCAAAGATGAAGTGGCAATCCCGGTCACGCCATTCGAGGTGGGCTGAGCAGATTTCCGGATTGATCATCAGCACTGCGCGGGCGCTGCCGTTCTTTACTGCATTGGTTGCCTGTTCAATACCAAAGGTGGCGCTTGAACACGCCACATTCATATCGAATGCCCAGCCATTGATGCTCAAGGCGTTTTGCACCTCGATCGATAGCGCCGGATAGGCGCGCGGCATATTGCTGGCCGCGCAGATGACACCATCGATATCCGCAGCGGTTTTCCCTGCCTGCTCCAACGCCTGCTTGGCGGCAGCCACTGCCATTTCGGCCATGACGGAGAGCGCCTCATTGTCGCGTGGTGCAATGCGTGGGCACATGCGGTCAGGGTCAAGTACGCCTTCTTTGTCGATCACATAGCGTTGTTTGATGCCTGAGGCCTTCTCGATGAATTCGACCGATGATTCGGCACGCGCTTCCAGCTCGCCTTTGGCAATTTCGGCAGCGTGTTGGGCATTCCAACGGCGGATATATTCATTGAAGCTGGCTACCAGTTCCACATTGCTGATGGCATGTGGTGGGGTGTAGAGGCCAGTGCCGGTGATGAGGGCGTTATGCATATAAGCCTTTGATTTAACTGTGTAGTACCCGGCCTATCAAGCGACTGCTGGGTAAAGTGGGCAGCATTCTAACAGATGGCTAAGTCATGGTTTTCCCTAAGTTTGTAAAACGCAGTAAGCGCTTTGCCAGCCATGATGCAAAGCCGCTGTTTGCTTGGCATTGGGTATGACGGTAGCTGCTTGGTTGCATTCATGAGCTGCATTTGGAACAGCTGTCTGCGGTGTGAAGCGCAGCGCAGAAACCGAAATGCACTTGGTTACGCGAGGCTGCGAACTGCTTGGTGCGGAGCACCGTAGTAGTTCGGTGTCCCCTTTATGGGGCTCTCAAGCAGCACATAAGCGCTGATCACAGCAGCGCAATAAGGATCGTAAACAGGCTCTTTGAACAGGTCCCAGCATAGTTGCTGGTTTTGAGGAACCGGTAGTGCTTGTTGTTCAGTCGTGGGGATTTGCCACTTCAACCAGGGTGGGTTGCAGTACAGAAATCAGGAATTTTGGGTCCATACCCACCAGGAAGCCTCGTTTACCACCATTCAGATAAATGCGTGGTAGTAGCAACACCGACTTTTCCACATAAATGGGCAGTTCTTTCTTTGTACCCAACGGAGAGGTACCACCAATGAGGTAACCGGTATGCTTGTTGGCGACTTCTGGCGTACAGGGTTCGATATGTTTGCGACCTGTCTGGCGGGCCAGATTTCGAGTGGAGGTTTCGCAGTCGCCATGCATCAGCACAATCAATGGCTTCTTGGCTTCGTCTTCCAGCACTAGCGTCTTGATCACGGCATGTTCAGGTACATTCAGTTGGCGGCTGGATTCGGCTGTGCCGCCTTTTTCGACGTATTCATACAGATGCTCGGTGTAAGCGATCTTATGTTGGCGCAATACGCGTACAGCGGGGGTAACCGGGGCTTTTGCCTGATTCATGGCAGTGGGTATGAAGGGGGAGCTCAGTGTCGAGGGGGGTAAATCATACCGTGCCAAGTGTTATGGGTACGTTTCTTCGGCGATGGCTTTGATGGGCACAGCTGGGGATTCGACGATCAGATACGGGATGGCTGTATGGGTGCATACCAATCACATTGGTACGGGGGCTATTTGTCACGCATTTCGTGATTATCCCGGCTCTCCGTAATGTAATCCTTGGCGATTTTCTCGATTAACCCTTCTTTCCGCATATTTTCAATTGCTGTAGTAATTTTCCTGATATCTCCCTCGGTAACGCCTGGGCGGGAACGGATTACCCACTCGGCTTCGCTAATTGTCAGAAATTGATTGATTAATTGTCGATCGGGGATTTTTTGTAATGCGGCCTGCAATGCAGGCCCTGTAGAAGCAAATCCATCAATCCGTCCATGTGCGACCATTCTTAAACCCTGTTCTACACTGTCGAGTTCTTTTTTAATAATTCGATCATCAGTAGATACAACTGGGTATTTTAACCCACGCAATATTCCCACGCCATTGGATGAAGATTTTACGAAATCTTCATAATTGGTGAATCGTGTTTTGTTGGCAATGGCAATTTGAATTGGATAAGTCGCAATATGGGCAATTACCTTGCCATTCTCATCGGTCAAGTTGGCGCGTAAGGAAATGCTGTAGGCTGCTTCGGCAGCTTTGAATGCTGCCATATGCCGTGCAGGGGGTACCAGCGTTGGCTGCAGGTCCAGTCCGCTACGTGTTGCAAGCATCCTGGTAATGCGAACATTGATGCCATCTGGGTTGCCTATTTTTTCCTCAGACGACCAAGGTGACACCGTGGACATGAAGACAGGGGTACTCCAGGCGATATTCAGATTCGCCAATAGTAGAGCCGCCACCAGAATATAGAAGTTATTCAGTGACATTATTTTAAGATTCTTAGAGGCTGGATAAAAATGCATTGTCGGTTGCGGAGTCTACTGATTGTTTTGTGTCGAAGTATAGATGGTGATAATTAGAAAAACCAAGTGCGATTTTATCTTTTAAATGGCGTAATTAGATTGATTGGCGCTATTTTTAATATGTGTCGTCAAGGTATGTTGTTGAAAATAATATGACCAAGCACCGAATGGATACTTGGCCATTGAGAGTAAGGAATAAGCATTCCTTATTGGATTTATCCGCCTATTAGGCTGGAGTTGCTATTTATATTTGGCAGTCAGCTTGGCAGCTGTACCATCCTTTTCCATGGCGCTAATCGCCTCATTGAGTTTTTTTATGATGTCGTCTGAAACGCCGGGGTTACAAGCCAAATACATCTGGCCATCTTTAGGGTCGCCCGCCGTCAGTAAAGGTTTGATCTTGCCTTGCATACCTTCCCGTGCAGCTTTGTACGGGCCGCTATTGTCGCCGGCTACCCAGAGGTCGATACGGCCTGAGGTAAGCTTTGGCAGGTTTTGCGTGTCGGTTACGACGCGTTCAACCTTTATGCCTTGCTTCTCGATGAAGTCCCCGTAAGCGTCACCATTGTAAGCACCCACCTTGTACTTCTTGGCATCGGCCAGGTTGGATAATTTTATGGTGCTGGTCGACAGGGCAAACAGTGTGATTTGGTCACTGGTCAACGGCCCGACCCATTTGAACAGCTTTTCCCGTTCTGCTGTGCGCACCGCAGAATAGACACAGACATCCGCTTCGGTCTTTGCCATGTTCAGCGCCCGTTCCCAGGGCAGCAGCTCGACTTTGATCGTCACCCCAGCCCGCTTGGTAGCCTCTTGCAGAATATCGGTGGAAATACCGACCACTTTTCTCTGCTCGAACATATTGAATGGCGGGTAATCCTCTGTCGTGAAAGTGAGTGCATGGGTTGTACCGGCCAATATGCCAACCAGGGTTGCGAACAGGATGGTATGGCGGTGTGTCATGGGTTTTCCTCGATATTGTGGTGTTATTGGGGGCAATTACCTTGGGTATATAGACAGCGCCTAGGGGCAACGCCAGTTATGTGTGGTGTCAGGCGCTTATTGCGGTAGGTATGGCCCAGGTGTTGGCGTTAAAATCCGACGAAATCAGTCGGAAATTTCATGTCATCCATCTTGCTTCGTTCCTCCCGTTTTCGGCAGCTTGGCGCCCAGTTCTACAGTGAAGTCGCCGCAGAACCTTTGCCTGAACCGATGTTGATAGCCTGGAATGGTGAATTGGCTACCAGCCTGGGGCTGCCTTCTGATGCAGGTTCAGTACCGGGTTTAGCCGATGCTTTTGTCGGTAATCAAGCCATTGCAGCGGAATCGCCGGTAGCCACGGTGTATTCTGGGCACCAGTTTGGTGTGTGGGCTGGTCAGCTTGGTGATGGCCGCGCCATGTTGCTGGGCGAGCTTGCCGGGCAGGAAATCCAACTCAAAGGAGCGGGGCAGACTCCCTATTCGCGCCGTGCGGATGGCCGGGCTGTGTTGCGTTCCAGTATTCGTGAATATCTTTGTTCCGAAGCCATGTATGGCCTGGGCATTCCCACTACCCGCGCTTTGGCTTTGGTTGGCAGCCCGGAAGCTGTCTGGCGCGAAACACGGGAAACGGCCGCTGTTGTAACGCGGGTTGCGCCGTCCTTCCTACGGTTTGGTCATTTCGAGCACTTTTATTATCAGGGCAACCATGCAGCGTTGAAGGCGTTGGCAGATTTCGCCATCACCCATTATTTTCCCCACCACCAGGAGGCCGCCAACCCCTATCAGGCCATGCTGGACGAGGTGATAGAGCGAACGGCCGAACTGATTGCCGACTGGCAAGCCGTGGGTTTTTGCCATGGGGTGATGAATACCGACAATATGTCACTGCTGGGGCTGACGATCGACTACGGTCCGTTCGGCTTTCTGGATGGTTTCGATGCTGGCCATATCTGTAACCATTCCGACCATAGTGGTCGTTACGCCTATGGGATGCAGCCTGAAATCGGCCTCTTCAACCTCAACTGCTTGGCCCAGTCCCTTCTGCCTTTACTTGATCGCGACGAAGCCATTGCTGCGCTCAAGCGGTATCAAGGGGAGTTTGAAACAGCGTTGGCAGACCGTTTGCGTGCAAAGTTGGGCTTGCAGCTTGAGGATGCTAACGACTGGCAACTGTTTACGCGTCTGTTTGAATTGATGCAGCCTGGGCATGCCGATTGGACGATTTTCTGGCGTGCCTTATGCCGTTTTGATACTGCGGGGCTCAATGAACCTATCCGCGATCTTTTTGTCGATCGTGAAGCGTTCGATGCCTGGGCGTGGGATTACAAGGCGCGCCTCACGTTGGAAGGGCGTGATCAGGAACAACGCCAAACCGCCATGTTGGCCGTCAATCCCAAGTATGTCTTGCGCAATCATTTGGCAGAGCAGGCAATACGCCAAGCCAAGGCTGGGGATTTCAGCGAAGTGGTCCGCTTGCAGCTGCTACTGAAACAGCCATTTGATGAGCAGCCGGAATTCGAAGCTTATGCTGGGTTGCCGCCGGATTGGGCGTCTGAGTTGTCGGTGAGCTGTTCTTCTTAAGATCCGTTCACGATCTTACTGCGCAGCTTGGATCAAGTTTTATGGGCCGTTCTGTTCTTTGCTGACAACTGCTCATGGCAGATCGTAGATACACTTAGAAAGCCTATGCATAACCTTTTTCACAATCTGCAACCCACGCCGGAGCAGGAGCAATTCGATAGCCTTCTCGCTGGGAAGGGGCCTTTTCGCTTGGAACGCATCGTTTCGCGTGGACATTGTTCGCCACCTGGCTATTGGTACGACCAGGAAGAGGCTAAATGGGTATCGCTACTCAGCGGTGCAGCGCGGTTGGCATTCGATGATGGTAGCGAGCAGCTCTTACAGCCGGGCGATCATCTATTAATACCGGCACACCGCCGGCACCGTGTGGCATGGACGGCGGAAGACTGTGACACAGTCTGGTTGGTTCTGTTTTTCTCAGAATCTGTTCACGATCTTACTGCGCAGCCGTGATCAGGACTTATGCGCCCTCAAAAGCCCCCGCAAGGGGGACGCCGAACTGCTAGGGTGCTTCGCACCAAGAAGTTCGCAGCCTCATGTACAAAAGTACATTCCGGTTTCTGCGCTGCTCTGCGCTCTGCTGACGACTGCTCGCAACAGATCGTAAATCGGTTCTCAGAACCTGCTCACGATCCTACTGTGCTGCGTTTCGTCCTGCTAACGGCAGATTGTGAACAGACTCTCTGCTATGTGAGGCGTAGAATTTGATCAGCAGCATGGGTTGATTAAGCCTGCCCTGGACGAGACTAATCATGGAGACGCGTGACCTGTTTCTCGAGCCCGATCCTCAACGACGGGCTATCGTCTTGGCCGCATTGACTGGTGTGGCAGGCTTGGTAGTGCCTACCCAGGTGCTTTGGGCTGCTACACCATCTGGTCTTCTTGTGAACGACATCACTGGACTGAATCCAATCCGGGTTGGCGCGATGGTTCGGCCGACCACCACGGAAGAGGTCCGTGCGGCGCTTGGTAAATGGAAGGGGTCGGTATCCATTGGCGGTGGTCGTTTTAGCATGGGTGGACAAATCGCAGAGGAAGGCAGCCTACATCTCGATATGCGCGGAATGAACCGGGTGATCAGGTTTTCACCGCGTGATCGCATCATCCGTGTTCAGGCAGGAATGAGCTGGCGGGACCTGCAGGAGGTGATTGACCCCTACGATCTGTCGGTCAAGATCATGCAGAGTTATTCCAATTTCTCTGTCGGTGGTTCGATCTCTGTCAATGCACACGGGCGTTATGTCGGTGCTGGTCCCATCATCAATTCAGTGCGTGCGTTACAGCTAGTTTCGGCGAATGGTGACGTAATTGAGGTATCGGCCAACTCGAATGAAGCATGGTTCTACGGAGCAATCGGTGGTTATGGCGCGATTGGCGTAGTCACTGAAGTGGAACTCGAACTGGTTCACAACGAGCGTATCAAGCGCACAGTCGAATACATGCCTGTTAAGAAGTATCGCGCCTATTTCGAGCAACGTGTGCGTGGTCAGCCCGGCGTTATTCTCCACAATGCGGATCTTTTGCCTCCAGACTTCAAGGATGCGACGGCGATAAGCTGGACGCGTACCAATGGCCGGCTGACAGAACAGCATCGACTTGTACCACGGAACCAGACATACTCATTGGAAGAGGCCACATTCTGGGCGCTGTCACAGCCGTCTGTTAGCAATAGGTTGCGGAAAGATATCGTTGAACCCTTGCTATACCGTAGCTCTGCTACTGTCTGGCGGAATCACGAAACGAGTACGGATGTGGCTTCATTGGGCCCTTTATCTGATCGGGTCGGTACTTACGCATTACAGGAATACTTTATTCCGATCGCCCAGTTCGATTTGTTCGTGCTTCAGATGGCTTCCATACTCAACGCGCATAAGGTGCGGGTGGTGAACGTGTCTGTGCGCCATTCCTCCAAAGACCCCGGTACGTTGCTGGCCTGGGCACGGGAGGAGGTCTTTTCGTTCGTGTTGTACTACTACCAGGAGGCATCGGTAGATGCGCAGAATGAAGTCGGTCGCTGGACACGCAAACTCATTGATATCGCGCTGATACTGGGCGGCACGTACTACTTGCCTTATCAGCTTCATGCCACGCCTTCTCAGTTTTACGCAGCTTACCCACGCGCCCGCGAGTTTTTTGCCAACAAGGCAAAGCTCGACCCTGGCAATCGATTCCGTAACAAACTGCTCGACAAGTACTCAAGCAGGAATTGATAAAGCTGCGTAGGCAAGAACCCCCTAGGAAGCGGTATTTACAAGTGGTAAACGTGCATTCCAGGGGTGTTTTCAACGCTGTATTGCTGATGTGTGGCAGGTTCTGAACTGTATTTAGAACCTGTTTTCGATCTGTAGCGAGCAGCTGTCAGCAGGGTGAAGCGCAGCGCAGAAACCGGAATGTACTTTTGTACATGAGGCTGCGAACTTCTTGGTGCGAAGCACCCTAGCAGTTCGGCGTCCCCCTTGCGGGGGCTTTCGAGAGCGCATAAGTCTTGATCACAGCTGCGTAGTAAGATCGTGATCAGGTTCTTACGGCGTGTTGTTTGTCGCCAGCATCGGTGTATACGGCTCATACGCCGTTTGCCCCAGGTTGAGCGAAGCAGCATCCTGCGGTGAAAAAGCCGCCATCGCGTCAACCAGGACGGACAGTTGCCGGTCCACCGAGAGATTCGCACTCGTCGTGCTGGGTGCTTCAACTGCTTTGGCCTGGATCTGGCTATGGGTCCAGATTACTGAGTCGCTGAAGGCGAAGCGTTCGATTCGGTAGGCGAGGGCATTGTTGGCGTCGAAGTAGTTCTCGACCGTTACCTGATCGGCGGCACCGTACTTAAGTACCAGGTTACTCCCTACTTTTTGGACTGCGCTTACCTCGTTGGACCGGACATTCTGGAACTGCACGATGTCGCTGTTGTTGGCGGTGGTATCGAAGTCGCTGATCACATCCATGCCGGCCCCTTTGCTCAGCACATAGGTAAACCCCCGGCGAGCAGCATCTATCCACGGCAGGCGCTTCGGGTTTATGGCGTGCGCCGTGCTTCGATGAAACGATGGAGCAGTTCGTAGGCCACGCGCCACTGATGCCCATCAACCTGCAGCGT
>NZ_JBQXDJ010000021.1:0-60232 GCF_052601015.1 Chitinimonas violaceus
GTGTACGTCTCAGAGTGTTTCTAATCACAAGGGACGCGGTGCGCCGTGTGGGCGGTTTTTAAGGATGTCCCGTTCCATCCGGGCCTCGGCCAGCTCCCGACGCAGCTCCCGGTTCTCCGCAGCCAATGCGCTCAGGCTCGCTTGACTATGTTGTATCGCTCGACGGGTTGCCGGTGTCGTTGTGGCGCTGCCATGTAGAACCTGTCCCATAGGTCATCCTTTCGTAGCTGGCTATAGATTAGACCAACACACTGTAGGACTAAACACCTAGCCTTCTTGACTCATATACTCAAAAAATCTTGAACAGATTCAAACAGCAAATTGAGTACACTTAGTACACTAATTTTCTCTGCTCAGGCTCAAAGGAGCTGATCCTAGAGAAAAACCTAACTCGACCCGCTCTTTACATCAACTCCCGCCATGTTGCACGCTCGATACGGACACCTTTGGCTGGTGGAAGAATTGTGTTTGACTCACATTTCTCGCTACCTATCTCGCAATGAAGCAGAACACCGCTAGAAGCTGAGTTGTTAACAACATAGGTCGTATAGACACCTGAGGTATTACTTTCCTTTAGCGCGACCCCACTACCTGCACCCGCTCCCAACACCCCACCGACTGCACTAATAACATTCGCCGCATCAGTAAAGGGATTCGTGTTACTGATAAATGATGTTTCCGTCGGAATACCATTCACTTCATAACCACTAGCATATGCAGTCTCTGTACCAAACTTCAGTGCATCTCCGCTATCAGACCTCCCGCTCTTGTTAACATCGACAAAACTATACTTTTTATCCTTGTAGCGCACTGTCGAGCCCGTCAAAGGATCCAAACCCATTATCCACCCTTTGCCACCAGGTAAACACTTCTCATTGGATTGGGTGATCCCGGTACCAAAAATAACTTTATCAGAGAACACCAATGGTGAAGAAACAAGACGCTCAGTCGGGACAGGCAAGTTCATATACCAACCCTTAACCGAGCTCAGACTAGGCTCCACTTTCAAGTCAATTACATTGTCGGTAACATGGCGATAGCTCCCAGATCGCTGATCTGTCGCTGTAGCAGTCGCAGTCGCATCGATCTTTTGCTCAACCAGCTTGGTCATATCCACTGTTATTGGCGTTTGATCCATGATATCAAGCACACCATAGAATGCTTGCATTGTCGTGGTTAGTCGATCAGCATCCGTCAACAATTTACCAGTGCCAAACAAAATCAAATTACCACGAACAGGTTTTTCTCCCGAACCTGCCGCTTCACCCAGCACTTGTAGTACAGCTGGCCGCTGAATAATCGGCTGCCCAGCCGGTGTCTTGAATATGGGTGAAGAGGCCACCTTGAATTGGGCAGGGTCGGTACTCGTCAAATCAAAGCGCCACATATTGCCATTCTCATCACCAGCATACACATAGTCGAGAATACCATCGAATTTATCATCCAATCCCGCGGGAGATGACAATCCCGTACTACCCGCAGGTAAATCAATCTTCTTAATCAATGCACCCGTCGCCGCATTTAAGATATAGAGTGCTGATGACTTGGTCGCGGCCTTCTTTCCTCCGACCGCAGTATCGTCATAATCATTTTCATATCCATTTGTTAAAATCACTGCCGGTGTCGTACCTAGACTAGAAGTCCGGACATTATAAATAATCGGCGTCCCAAATGAATAACCAACTTGGGTATCCTTCTGATCGTTCCATTCCCATTTAACGGTATCTGTTGCATTAGCAAAATTAACTTCACTGGTCACATCTAAGGCAAAGTAGCCCTGCCCCCCCTGACCTAATCCGCCAACTAATAAAGTACGCCAATCACTCCCAACCTTGATATCAGCAGTTACCGTATTACCATTAACATGATAAACATGAGGTGCTGCAATCTTCCCATACTCTGGATTAGCAAGTGTTTTTAGCTTTGGATAGATCATTGAGGGGATATAACCAACCACCTCAGACATCTGACTAGTATTAAAACCATGCATCATTCCATCATTCGCCCCGATAAAAACCATACCACGGCTTTTCTGAGCAGCTTTGAATGATTCATAAGTCGGGTCTGTTGAGAAGGCCACTGGTGGCCCAACAAAGACCGGTTGACTATCAATAATATCGCCTAACAAGCTAACACGCGTACGCAGCCCTGCTTCAGTTTTGCTACCCCGCAGAAAGCGTATTATCTGCTGCTGTTCGGCAGTAGTGGTACCTAGTAAGGTTTTCTGAGCGGGTAACATCGCTGTTAATCCCGCAGAATCATTAAACTCAAATGACTTTGTTACACCAGACTCCGTTTTAGCAGAATATATTTTTCTAGCAGCAATACTTGATACATTACGCGCATTTAAAATAGCCCCGGCCTCTACTTTAGTAGTAAGGTCAATCACCCCAGCTTCTGAAATTGGGTAACGACGTAGCTCTCCATACCACCCATCCGGATTAAATACTGGTTGATACACATAGTTACTTGCAGATTTAATCGCTGACTCCACAGCCAAACCACCGGCATTAGAAATCGAAGCCTTAATACCAGAAACTGCGTCTGTCAGTGCAGCGGTGAGAGATGCTTCATTGTCTGCCGTAAAATATTTACCCCCACCCACAGTAGCAGCTGCTGGCAGCACTTCATTTGTGACACCAAAGCCAATGGTATAGGTTTGCAAGCTTTGCTTTTTAAATGCCTCATCATTGAATGACTTTCCATCCAAATCGAACCCAGATGTCTTGAAGTCAGCATCTGCTGCATACTTCACCACATCACGCAACGCCCGGAATCGATTTCCAGTATTACCAAAGTCTCGTGCGACTGTTGCACCTTCTAAAACAGCAGGACAATCTGCACTTGCAGCTGTGCATACAGAGAAATTCTTGTTAACCTGTTTATTGCTAGAGTCATAAGTAATATAGGGTAATGCCACTCTACCACTGCCCGGAAGATTATCCTCACCTGAAGCATCACCATCCGTTATTACAATAACAAAGTTTTTCTGACACCTATATTTAATAGGACTAGTGTAATTACCTGATATTTTCGAATAGTATGAGGAATCCCCAGCAAAGTAACGTGTTACTTCTAGCATGGCTTCACCTAATGGTGTTGCCGTTCTCGCCTTTATATTACTTATTGAACTAGTCAGAATATCTAAATTACTAGTACCATAGGTTTTTTCTTCCGGTATAAGTACCGAATTACGCAGGATACCTGACTCGGTACGCTCATTACCACCAATCGTAGTATCATCTTTTACATCAAAAGAGAATATTCCCCAACCAAGCGACTGATTATTCTTAATCAGTGAAGTAGCCACCCGTTTAGCAATATTCATTTTTGTGTTGGGTGTTATCGTGGCGCTGTCCAGATTAGTACGCCATTGATTTACATTATAATTGATGCAATTTGGCCAATTAGCGTCCGGATTCCCATAACAATCCGCTGCACGCATCCATTGATTCTGGCTATCCTGCAGCATACTGGCTGAGTTATCGATTAGCAGGACGATATTTGGCGCAACAGATGTGGAAAGTGTCGGAGGCAGTGAAGGATAGGGCTCTGCAGCCAGTACCTCGACGGAATTAAGTAAGAACGCCATTCCAACAAACGTACACAGTGGCTTGATCTTGAACTTACGCATCGTGGATTCCTCACTTTCTACAACCGTCCAGGGGAATAGCTGTTCAAGGTCATCTATTTGATGGCTTGGATAAACCACAGTCGGCAGTGCATTTGGCCTTGCCGGCGTTTCGAAAACATAGTATGAGCAATGGTTAAAATGCTCCGCATCGGCCTGACAAGCGTTGCAATCCAACACACCAACGGCATTTCATTTAACCCCGCCAATTACCGATATCCGGTCTATGCCGCGTTAGACAAAGGGCTGGCTTACTTTATATGCCACTCAAGCCAGTATTGCCGAATAGCAAGGCCCTTTTAAGGCTCAAACTATTTACCTGTAGCTAGTTGTCCACATGTGAAGGACCCAATGCATAAAGCCCCGACATCCCAATACTGCTAAGAACGTCGGGGCGATGTAGCGTAATTACAGCTTGGATAGTTTCTTAGAACCTGTTCAAAGTCTGCTGCACGTCAGTAGTACGGCGTCGAAAACATCCTCGGAATGCTCATTTACCCTATGTAAACTCCGCTTCCTCAGTTGTTTTCGCCTTGTCTTGCATTAGCTTGCAAGACTCTAAACAGGTTCTTAAAAGAACCCGAGCGGGTCTTCGCTATAGCTGACCAACAGATTTTTCGTTTGTTGGTAATGATCAAGCATCATCTTGTGATTCTCACGCCCAATACCAGACTGTTTGTAGCCACCAAACGCCGCGTGGGCGGGATAAGCGTGGTAGCAGTTGGTCCATACCCGGCCAGCTTCTACGGCACGTCCAACGCGAAACGCCGTGTTCATGTCACGCGTCCATAGCCCTGCCCCTAAGCCAAAACTTGTGTCATTGGCGATATGGATCGCTTCCTCTTCATCGCGGAATTTGGTGACCGAAAGCACTGGACCGAAAATTTCCTCCTGGAAGATACGCATCTTGTTGTGGCCAGCGAATACAGTTGGCTTTACGTAGTACCCGCCTTCCAGCGGCCCACTAAGCATCTGGCGACCACCGCCAATCAAACACTGCGCACCCTCTGCCCGCCCGATATCCATATAGCCCAGTATCTTGTCCAACTGCTCTTGCGATGCCTGGGCACCAATCATGGTGTCACGTTCCAGTGGGTTGCCTTGTTTAATTACAGCTACACGCTTGAGGGCTTTTTCCATGAACTGATCGTAGATGGACTCATGAACAAGCGAACGTGACGGACAGGTACAGACTTCCCCCTGGTTCAAGGCGAACATCACGAAGCCTTCGACGGCTTTGTCCAGATAGCGGTCGTCCTTGGCGCATACATCACCGAAAAAGATGTTTGGCGACTTCCCACCCAACTCCAACGTTACGGGTATCAGATTCTGGCTGGCATACTGCATGATCAGCCGCCCGGTACTGGTCTCGCCGGTAAAAGCGATCTTGGCAATACGCTTACTGGACGCAAGCGGCTTACCAGCCTCCAACCCAAAGCCATTCACTACATTCAGCACACCCGGCGGCAACAGATCGCCAATAATCTCCAGCAATACCAGAATGGATGCCGGCGTCTGCTCTGCTGGCTTAAGCACCACGCAATTACCTGCTGCCAAGGCTGGGGCAAGCTTCCAAGCCGCCATCAATATCGGGAAATTCCATGGGATGATTTGCCCGACAACACCTAACGGTTCGCGAAAGTGATAGGCGTAAGTGGTATGGTCTATCTCGCCGATACTACCCTCCTCGGCGCGCAAACAACCTGCGAAATAGCGGAAATGATCGATTGCCAGCGGGATATCTGCTGCCAAGGTCTCACGAATCGGCTTCCCGTTATCCCATGTCTCAGCAGTCGCAAGCCGTTCCAGATTCGCCTCCATACGGTCGGCAATCTTCAGCAGAATGCCTGAACGAACCGTAGTGGATGTTTTTCCCCATGCTTGCTTCGCCGCATGTGCTGCGTCCAGCGCGCGTTCGATATCAGCTTCGTTCGACCTGGGGACCTCGCAGAATGCCCTACCGGTAATCGGTGTGATGTTTTCGAAATACTGGCGACTCAGCGGCTCAACCCACTGACCATTGATGTAATTGCCGTAGCGGGATTTAAAGAGAGCGGTCTGACCAAATTGGCCCGGCTCGAGAGCATGCATGAGGGTCCCCTATTTTTTTATGCGTACGCCCAATGCGCAGCAGATAAGAGATCGCAGCAAACATGCCACCTTGGCAAAGGCATAAATACAACGTTACTAACACCCTGATAAAAAATAAGTATTCCCTCGCCGTCCCCTAGATCGCCAACACGCCACAACCGCTAGCCCCATAATCGGCTGCAAATGAATAGATTTGCCTGTCGCAGACTGCGACAAAAACATGTCGCACAGACATTGCAAGCGACAATGTGACGAGGAGAATGCTGTGCCAAACGCCAACAGCACATTGTTATCCCTGGCTCGCCAACGGTTTTTTGATCGTGGAGAATTACCGGCCGGGAGCGTACCGGATGCGATTCTGCGCTCCTGGCAACGAAGTAGCATGTTGATACGGACTACAGTACCTGATCCCGTACTGACAAAACTGCAATTGCGTGAACACCAGGAACGTCATACCGCGCTTTGCCGCGCGATCCAGCCTGTACAAGAACGATTGATGGCGGAAGTATTACAGTTTGGCGGCATGGTAGCCCTGGCCGCGCCAGATGGGCTGATTCTGGATACAGCTGGCGATCTTGCTTTTTTAAGTAATGCCAACCGGGTGGCGCTCAAACCAGGGAATAATTGGTCGGAAGCAAGCAAAGGCACCAACGCGATTGGTACTGCACTGGCCGAACGTAGCGCTATCGTGGTCTCTGGAGCAGAACACTATCTAGACAGTAATCGTATCCTGAGCTGCACAGCCACCCCATTGCTTGGGGCAGATGGCAACTTGGCCGGTGTCCTAGACATATCCTGCAAGGCAGGTCGATTGCCTGCCGGTATGCCATCAATGTTGCGGCTCGCTGCAGGCTTGGTGGAATACCAGTTGTTGGTTGAGAGCGCAGGCCCCCTGCCCCGCTTACATTTTCGTTGCCCATCCCCGCTCTCCGGCAGCTACAGGGAAGGTGTATTGGTCATCGATAACGACCATATCATCCACGCTAACGACAGTGCCCTGCATCTGCTTGCTACCCAACGTACCCAGTTGATTGGTTCATCCCTGACAGACTGGTTCTGCAAACCGCCGGCCAGCCATCGGGGAAGCCAATCGCAGACCTTTCATACCCATACCGGTTTGGCACTGATCGGGCATTGGGTAAATGCGCCCCCACGCATTACTACTGCCAATCTTAAGCCGACCCATACGACGTTAAACCCATTGAAACTGCTACTCGATAAAGGGGTGCGAGTATTCAATACCGGGCTGAGCATCCTCTTGCAGGGTGAAACCGGCGTAGGAAAAGAAGTGTTTGCACGCCAGCTGCATACCGCCAGTCAACGACAACAGGGGCCGTTTGTCGCGGTTAACTGTGCCGCACTGCCAGAAAACCTGATCGAATCGGAATTGTTCGGTTACGAAGAAGGCGCCTTCAGTGGCGCACGCAAGCGCGGCATGCCCGGCCGGGTACGGGAGGCCGTGGGCGGTGTATTGTTCCTGGATGAAATAGGCGACATGCCGCTTGCCCTGCAAGCAAGGTTGTTACGTGTGTTGCAGGACAAAACGGTCACCCCATTAGGTGGCGGAAAGACGGTGCGGGTCGACTTCGGGCTGATCTGCGCCACACACCGCAATCTTAACGAATTGGTTGCTACAGGTCAGTTCCGGGCCGATCTCCTTTTTCGCCTGCGTGAATTCGATATTGAACTCCCCTCACTGCGCCTACGTGACGACAAGGCCAAGCTGCTGGATGAGTTATTTACAAAGCTCGGGGGGACAGCCAATGGCTTACAGCTCGACCTCGCTGCCCGCCAAGCCTTATTGCAGCATGCGTGGCCCGGCAACATACGCGAACTGGTCAGCACACTGCGCACGTTGATTGCATTGGCTGACCCAGGCAGTACGCTTACCATTGCCGATTTACCCGCAACCATCCGACCAGAAGTTCAGCCAACCCAGAACCTGACAGCTTTGACGCACGATGCCATAGCCACAGCGCTGGCCAACCATAAAGGGGGCGTCAATGCTGCTGCCAAGCAGTTAGGTATTCATCGCAGCACGCTGTACAGATACCTTGCGCGTAATGACACCAACACCTCATAAGAACCTGCTTACGATCTTACTGCGCAGCTGTGATCAGGGCTTATGTGCTGCTCGAAATCCTCATGTACAAAAGTACACTCCGGTTTCTGCGCTGCTCTGCACCCTGCTGACAACTGCTCGCGACAGATCGTAAACAGGCCTTAAGTCTTTATACACTTTGAATAGGCTCTTAACTGACCTTGCGCCAACCCGCCACAAACAGGCACCCCCAACCAAAGAGGAACGCCAAGCCACCGAGCGGAGTGATCATGCCCAACTTCGGTGTTGCGGTAAGCGTAAGTAGATAGAGACTGCCGGAGAACAATACGACGCCAGCCACGAAAGCATTGGCAGCCCACTGCCCCAATCTGCCCAGCCGTTCGCTATAACCGGCCAGCACCAGTAAGGCGAGGCTATGGATAAACTGGTAATGCACCCCGGTTTGGAACACTGTCAAATGGGCTGGCGACAGCGTTGCCTGCAAGCCGTGCGCGGCAAATGCCCCCAGAGCCACACCGCTACCGCATCCCAAAGCCGCCAACATCAGCCAGCGTCGATTCATCTTTTATATCTTTCGAAAGCAGAAAACGCCTTGCAGGCTACGGCAAAGCTGCTTATTCGCCTACGGTAGGGATGTTTGCTATCGCTTGTACCACCTATTCAGCCAACGGTTTGCGCATCTGGCAATAGGCGGGGCCTGCAGAGCCTGGAGGGAAACAATTCATGGTTAGCAATGCCTAGGCCATCCCTAGAAACCCAGACGCATCGGCGGAACATATTGCTTCCCATGTCTGTCCACGCCCTGCTGCAAATCTATGGTTTGTGCCGATGGGTCATCGAACGCCCCCGTAGTACATCGCTCGTCATCACCCAAAAGTACATCCCTTATATGCAGATGCCGCACCAATGCGATCCACACGCCACAAAGCGATGCACTGAATCTGGGAAACGCTTTATTTACAGTACTTTTGTGCACAGGTAGAAATGCCACCGCACAAGGAGAGAGAACACATGTCACAGCACAATCAGGATTGGCTGGCTCGCAGCCGTCGGGCCGTCTGGCACCCCTGTACACAAATGAAACAGCACGAGCAGCTACCCATTGTTCCTATCGCACGGGGAGAGGGTGCATGGCTCATCGACTTTGAAGGCCGGCGATTCCTCGACGGTGTCAGCAGCTGGTGGGTAAACCTGTTTGGGCACGCCAACCCTCGCATCAACGTTGCGTTGATGGACCAGATGAATACGCTGGAACACGTGATTCTGGCAGGCTTTACTCAAAAACCCGTCGTGGAGTTATCAGAAAAACTCGGTGAACTGACTGGTTTGGGTCACGCATTCTACGGCTCGGATGGCGCAAGTGCGACCGAAATCGCTCTGAAGATGAGCTACCACTACTGGCGCAATCGTGGTCAGGAGAAGAAAACAGGGTTTGTCAGCCTGAAAAATAGTTACCACGGCGAAACTCTTGGGGCGCTAAGCGTAACGGACGTACCGCTGTTCAGCGCGACCTACGCACCATTGCTGCGGGAAACACACCGGGTGATGTCACCTGACTGGCGTCTGGCTGAACTGGGCGAAAGTGCCGAAGCCTATGCACTACGGGCAGCCGATCAATTGGAGGCTCTGTTCAAGCAACATGCCACCGATCTGGCGGCCTTTATTGTCGAACCGCTCTGCCAGGGCGCGGCAGGTATGGCGATGTACCATCCGGTTTATTTGCGTCGTGTACGCGAACTCTGTGACGAATACAACGTACATCTGGTTGCCGACGAAATCGCAATGGGTTTTGGACGTACCGGTACCCTGTTCGCCTGTGAGCATGCCGGCATCAAGCCCGATCTCATCTGCTTATCGAAAGGCATTACTGGTGGCTATCTGCCACTATCGGCAGTACTTACCACTGACGAAATCTACGCAGCCTTCTACGCTGATGATGTAAGCCGGGGCTTTTTACATAGTCATAGTTACACAGGCAATGCCCTGGCATGTCGTGCCGCGTTGGAGGTCCTGCACATCTTCAAAGACGAAGACGTCTTGGCCACCAACCGACAAAAGGCTTCAATCGTTGCGCCTGACTTTGCACGGCTTAGCGCACACCCACGCGTACGAAATGCACGTCAGCTGGGCATGATCTGGGCATTTGATGTCACCGATACTCAACCGGGGTTCGCCGGTAGACTGTTTACCGCCGCTTTGGCACATGGTGTGCTATTACGACCCATTGGCAGTACGATTTATTTAATGCCACCTTACGTGGTTACCGTCGCAGAATTGCAGCAAGTCTTTACTACCTTGCTCACGTTGCTCGACGAAAACATAAGCTAGGTGCTCAGTGGTGGGCAGTTACCAAAGGGGATGGCAGCCCACCCACAACAGCATTATGGGAACCTGTTCAAAGCGGGTTTCAATAAACGGTAGCAACATAATTCTGCCAGCAAGCCACTCGTATCCTTTAATTACAAAACAAGCGCACCTCCACTGCAGATATCCATGTCAATTGCTCTACGTGTGCCGGAACCCATTACCGGCCGCTCCATTGCCGTCGAAACCAATCCCCAGGCCCTGAAAGCCTGGCTGGTCTCCCTGTCATCCGCTAATGCGGCCGAGACAGCGCGCGCTATCTTCGATGCACTGACAACGCTGAACCGCATCCGGCTTGATGGCGACAACCGCCTCAAGCTGCTCGAGCAATATCAGACGAACATCAACATGCTCGATGTTCCGTTGGAAGCCACTTATGCATCCGCCACCGCGCCGGCAAAGGAAAAAGCCAAACATGCCGCCATTCTGGCGCGCAATCTGCAATTGGAACTGGCCAATGGCTACAAGCTGGTGTTGCTCGAACGGTTGAGTGCGCGCTTTGGCTTTGGCAAACGCGATGTGCCTGATCTGATTCACCACCTGCTGATTACCTACCAGCGGCTGATGTGGATATGTTGCAAAAGCTACAGTCCCGTACCTACCGGCGTCTGGCTGGAAACCCATGCGCTCTTCCGCCATGCCATCCAGCACAAGATGATCGATGGGCCGGAAGAGGCGGATCATCAAAGCAAAACCATAGGGGGCTGCTATAAGCAGATTCTGCTGCTGGCGTTGTCCGACCCCTATCGCTATCACCCGCTCGAACACGACAAGATCAACGATCTGATCCAGAACTATGGCTCGGCAACCCAGTTCCAGCCTTTGAACGATCACCCCCACCCCGCTGGACTTTTCCTGGTGCGTCTGGACCAGGACCAGCCTCCAGCCTTCTTTGGGCAGCGTCCACAGGAAGTGGAATCCAGTAATTCCATCATGCTCGTTACCATCGAGATGGCAAAGTTGCTGCAAAAAGCGCTGCATTCTGTTGAGCAGAAATTCCCTACCGCCAGCGACCGCAGCAAAGCACAGGCATGGATGGACCTATTGCGTCGCGTATCCCGCCAGTGGAGCATTTCTCCCAAACGGGTATTTCAACGCATACGCGCCAACAGCCCGGTACAGATGACCGGCGGCCTTCGCATGACCAACTATCAACTGAACAACGCCCAGCCGCTGTTCGAGCCGCTGCTACTCGACGGCGGTCTACCTTCTGAAGAAAGGCAACTGACCTTCCAGGATGGCGAGCACACCCAACCGGACAACTGGGTCGTATTGAACGAAAGCCCAGGGGGCTTTGCACTGAGACTGAAGCCGATTCCCCAGCATGGCATCTACCGCGTCGGCGATGTTGTCGGTCTACGCAGTCAGGGAGTGGAAGATTGGATGGTGGGCTGCGTACGCTGGATGCAAACCACGGAGCTTGGCGATGCTGTAGAAGTCGGCATCCAGGTGCTCGCCCCGCATGGCAACTCAGGTATGTTACGACCTACCGTGGCGCATACGGGCGGAACACTGCAGCCTTGTCTACAACTGCCAGAAATACCCGCCATCAAGCAGTCATCACTGATTCTTGCACCACGCGGCACCTTTACACCCAATCGTGAACTGGCCATTTACACCAACGATGGCGAGCAGCTGGTGCAGGCTTCCCGTTTGGTTGAGCAGGCGGTGGGGTTTGATCTGTTTGAATATACCGTTAGCGCTTAGAATCTATCCACGATCTTACTGTGCAGCCGTGATCAGGGCTTATGTGCTGCTCGAAAGCCTCATGTACACAAGTACATTCCGGTTTCTGCGCTGCTCTGCACCCTGCTGACAGCTGCTCGCAACAGATCGTAAACAGGTTCTTAGAACCAGCTCAAGTCTGCTGCGCGTCGGCAATACGGCGTTGAAAATCCCCTCGGAATGCTCATTTACTATTAGTAAACTCCGCTTCCTCGGGCATTTTCGCCTTGTCTTGCTTTAGCTCGCGAGACTTTGGACAGTTTTTTATTACGCAGCCGAATTCAGGGGTTATGTGCAGCTCGAAAGCCTCATGTACACAAGTACATTCCGGTTTCTGTGCTGCTCTGCACCCTGCTGACAGCTGCTCATGACAGATCGTACCAATACCAAGTCTGTTGTGAACCAGCACCTACCCCAAGGGCGTCAGAGCTTCAGCCTGGGCGACATGCTCGGCATCTTTGCGATACCTCAGTTTGGCCAGCTCGGCTAGATTCACCTCCAATGTCTGGTTGATCAGATCGAACCTTTCAGACAGTACAACATGCAACCCGTCAGCAGCCCGCGGCGGTACAACCGGTCGGGCAATCAGCAGATGGTAAAGCGCCTGCAGCGTAATGCGCTCCAATGGGCAACCCAATAGCCATCCATCGCTGCGGGTGGACTGCACCCAACCTCGCATGGACAAGAGTTCAAGCAATTCATGCAATTCATCCTGCCCCAGTGCCAGCGCACGACGTAGGCGGCCCAAGCTGGGTGCCGCACCCTGTTCGCGAGCTTCTTCCAACTTCAATAACAAACGTACTGCATCGTATAAACGCTGGCCGGGGTCAGCCCGTTTACGCCATGCCTCCCCATGCCAATAAGACAGGCTCGCACTTAATACGGCTCCCGCCAATACAATCACCCAGATCAGGTACAACCAGAGCAAAAAGATAGGCAGACTGGCAAATGCGCCGTAAACCAATTTGAAGGTGGCGAATTTCTTGATGTAAAGGCCGAACAAACCCTTCATCAACGTCAGCGACAAAGTGCTGAAAAACGCAGCGGTAACAGCGTGGCTTTGCGGAACCGGGCAATTGGGCACTACGCGATACAACAAGGTGAAACCGAGCAATGCCAGCGCAAAGCCACTGCCCTGCATCAGCGTCGCGAAGCCACCATCCCCCCCGGCCTTGCCGGATATCCACCCAGTCAACGTAAGCCCCACGCCCAGCAATATCGGCCCCAGCGTCAACACGCCCCAATAGGTCAATGTCTTCAACATCCAGGGGCGCTGGCGGCGAATGCGCCAGATACGGTTGAATGCGCGGTCTATGGTCGCCATCATGGCCAGTGCCGTCACACCCAACGTAGCCATACCAACTGCCGTGAGCTTGCCGGTATTCTCGGTAAATTGGCGCATCGGCCCGGTAATCACTTTGCCAGCGGAATCGGGCACCAGATTTTTCAATAGAAATATCCGTACCTGGCTGGAGACATCGTCAAACATCGGGAATGCCGACACTACCGTCAAGGCGATAGTCAGGAACGGCACCAATGCTAGCAAGGTGGTGAATGTCAGGCTGCCGGCGGCTTCCAGGCAGCGGTCATCCCGCAGGCGGCGCAGTACGAAAAGCGCGAAATCCAGCGGTGCCGGTAAGCGGGAAGTGACTTTGCGACGATAGTCAGACAGTCTGGTCATACGGTGAAAGCAACGATTCTGAAATGGTCACGACTATCCATGAAATATGCCAGATGGCAAAGCCCTATAATCCTGCCTTTATTGTCTTCTTGAAGATGCCGCATGGCCGATATCCTGATCCTCTATTACTCACGTCACGGTGCTACCAAGCAACTCGCCCAGCTTGTCGCCCGTGGTGTTGAATCGGTGCCGGGCTGCAATGCCCGCTTGCGCACCGTACCGGCAGTCTCCACTGTAGTGGAAGCTGTGGAACCTGCCGTGCCGGATGCCGGCGCCCCTTATGTGGAACTGAGCGACCTGAAGGAGTGCTCTGGCTTGGCGCTGGGCAGCCCGACCCGTTTTGGCAACATGGCAGCACCGCTCAAATACTTTCTCGACGGTACAAGCAGCGACTGGTTGGCCGGTACGCTGGTCGGCAAACCCGCCGCCGTCTTTACCAGTACCAGCAGCCCACACGGCGGGAATGAATCCACCCTGCTCACCATGATGCTGCCCTTGCTGCACCATGGTATGTGCGTGCTCGGCATCCCCTACAGCGAACCGGGGCTGACGCTCACAGAAGGTGGCGGCACCCCCTATGGCGCAAGCCATGTGGCCGGTCATGATGGCCGCCGCGCTGTCGATGAACACGAAAAAGCGCTCGCCATGGCACTAGGTAAACGCTTGGCGGAAACCGCTGTGAAACTGGCCTGCCCTTTATGATGACCGCCGCACTGAATACCAACGATCTGGTCCGCCTGAGCCGTAACAGTACGCTCGCAGGCATGCTGGCCCTGCTGGTCCTGTGTTTCCTATGGGAAGCTTGGCTTGCTCCATTACGACCCGGTTCGCTGCTCTGGGTAAAAGCCCTACCACTGCTTCTCCCGTTGCCCGGCGTATTGCGCGGCCGGCGCTATACCTATCAATGGCTGTCCATGTTCATCCTGATCTGGTTTATCGAGGGTGTGATGCGTGGCTGGAGCGATAGTGGCGCGCTGCGTTACCTGGCCCTGATGGAAGTGGCGCTTAGTGTGTGGGTATTCTGTTTCGCCGTACTGTATGCACGCCTCACACGAGCCCCCGCATGAGCCCCTTCCCCCTGCTGCGTCTTCTGTCGCATGAAGATTTCCGCCCCGGCCCACAACTGGCCGAAGTACTAGGCGTATCGCGCGCGTCGGTTTCACTTGCGCTCAAGGGCGCCGCCGAAATGGGGGTAGAGGTTCAAGCAGTAAAAAGCCGCGGCTATAAGCTTGCTCATCCGCTCGATTGGGTCGATGAAACCGTGGTTGCCCGCCATCTTGCGGAAAACGCCCGGTTTTTTGACCTGCATTGCTTTGATGAGATCGACTCGACCAATCTCGCCTTGATGGCCAAAGCCCATACTGGCGCGCCATCCGGCCTTTGTTATGCCGCAGAGCGTCAAACCGCAGGGCGTGGTCGCCGTGGCCGGGCTTGGCATGGTGCACCGGGCGACACGCTGATGTTCTCGCTGTTGTGGCGCTTCAATCTGGGCGTGGCCGACTTGTCCGGCCTCAGCCTGGCAGTTGGACTGGCCGTTATACGGGCCCTGCAGAAACATGGTGTGAATGGTGCAATGCTCAAATGGCCCAATGACATCGTAGCCCCTGGCGGCAAGCTGGGCGGCATCCTCATCGAGCTTTCCGGCGACGCGCTCGGCCCTTCTGCAGTCGTTATCGGTATCGGGCTGAATGTCGGCTTACGCGATAATGCACGCAAAGCGCTCGACCAAGCCGCCGAAGCGCTGCATACGCTAGGCTACAGGGCAGACCGCAATACTTTGCTGGCCGCTATCCTGACCGAACTGGCAAGCCTGCTGCCCGCATTCGAACGCCATGGCTTCGCTCCCCTCCGCGATGAGTGGGAAGCATGCCATGCCATGCAAAACCAGACTGTCAGACTATTGATGCCGAGTGGCGATGTCCTGCAAGGCATTGCCCGTGGTGTAAGCAACCATGGCGCACTGCGCTTCGAAACGCCGGGTGGCGAGCAGCAATTTCACAGCGGCGAAGTCAGCTTGCGGAGTGTGGTATGAGTGCGGTTTTACTATTGGATGCTGGCAACACGCGACTGAAATGGGCACTGGTATCTGGCAGTCAATGGCTGGCGGAAGGTATTGCCGACTATGCCACGCTGGATACATTCCAGGCCCATCTGGCCAATCTACCTGCCCCGACACGTATTCTTGGCAGCAATGTGGCAGGCACTACGGTAGCAGCCAGTATCGCAGCATTGTTCCCGCAACATCAGCTGGAATGGCTGCAAAGCAAGCCAACGGAAACTGGGCTGCATAATCAATACCGCGAACCAAGCCAGCTCGGTTCCGATCGTTGGGCTGCAATGATCGGTGCCCGTTCGTCAAGCACTGGCGACCTGTTGGTTGTGATGGCCGGCACCGCCATGACAGTGGACGCCGTCATAGCAGAGGGCGACTTTCTTGGCGGCATCATCACCCCGGGTTTTCGCCTGATGCGTGAATCACTGGCACACGGCACTGCAGACCTTGGCCTGCCTGAGGGAACAACCGCTGCCTTCCCCCAATCCACCGGAGAAGCCATCGTCAATGGTGCGCTCGCGGCGTTAGCTGGCGCCATCGCCGGGCAATACGCACTGCTGACGCAACGAACCGGCCGTACTGTCCGCATCGTCCTGTCGGGCGGTGATGCTCCTCTTATTACAAGCAAGTTAACACCTGCGCTGGCCGAACAACTGATGCCCATCGATAATCTGGTACTGCGCGGGCTGAATTGTCTGGCGCAACTCGACCCTACCCAGGAAACCCAGTAATGAAATGGCTGTTTGTACTGCTACTCATCGGCAATCTGCTGTTCTATGGGTACACCCAACTGGAAACCCCTGTGCAGTCCGTTGACTGGCGCAGCAAGGAAATCAATGCCGATCAGCTAAAGCAGATCGCATTCAATGAAGTCCAGATTGCCGGAGGCGATAAGAAGTCTGGCGAAAACGCCCCTCCTGGTGGGATTACACCACCCGATGCCGCCCCCCCCAAAAAACCGGAGCCGAAACCTGAGGCAAAGCCGGCAGCCTCTCCTGGCCCAATGGGATGTTTTGCTTGGCATGGGTTATTGGCTGCCGACCTGCCCAATGCCCGTAAAAAGCTGGCTGCGCTGCAACTGGGGGGGGAAATAAAACTGATCAATAACGAAGCCGCGAACCCAACACGTTTCTGGGTCTATATCGCACCCCGCCCCTCTCTGGAAGATGCCCAGAAAAAAACAGAGGAGCTCAAGGCTCTCGGTATCTCGGACTTCTTTGTGGTCAACGATGGCTCACAATGGAGCCGTGCCGTGTCGTTGGGTCTTTATTCAACGCGTGAGGCTGCACAACGTCGGCTGGAAACACTCAGGCAGCAAGGTGTTCGCTCAGCATCGATGCGCGAGAAGGGTGAAGGAGACAACGCCACGCTAATGGTGAGAAATGTTCCAAAGTCCGCGCGGCTGAACCTGGGCCGAGCAGCGATGAATTTTCGTGGTAGTTCGATCAGTGAAGTTGATTGCTAAACGCCAAAAAGCTTTTGTTACACGCATAAAAACGGCGACCAATCGGTCGCCGTTTTCACATTGCCAAGCGACAGACAACGCTGACAATCACATTGAAGTGACATTTCTATCAAAAGCCAATAGTCAGGCCCACGTTCAACACAGGCCAAGCCTTGAAGCCCTTCAAGCCATCCTCAAGCTTGCGACGCTCTGATTCGAGGTCATTGCGGATGTTGATACACTGGGCTGCTGGCAGATTACCGCAGCTCACATTCAGATTGGCTTTCGCACCGCCTTGCAGAATCACGCCCAGGTCGCCGTAGAAGTTCACCCCTGCACCCGACACATTGCCGTAACCCACACCAAAATATGGCGCAACGCGGTTCTTGGCCTTGACATCACCATTAATGACGACACCGTCCGCATTATAGGTGTTGCCATTGAGCTGGAAGTTGCCATTGGTTGGCTTGCCTTTCAGAGAGAACTTATTCCCGGAAGCAACCAAGCCTGCGGTCAGACGGAAAGGTCCCAAGGGATGCCAGTCGATCAGACCACTTAGGTTGTTGAGCTTCATGCGCGCGTTGTAATCGATGTTCGACTCTTTTACCGTGCCATTGAGATTCAATGCGCTAAAGCCAACCCGCGCCGAAAATGTGGGGAAGATATCCCAAGCGACATCGCCACCCAAACCCGTCGTACCCGCACGTACGCCAACACCTGCGGCGTAGCTGTTACCTGCGATCAATGCCAGCATCAGCGGCGCAATCATTTTCTTCATACCAGTTCCTTCAAATAAACGTACCTTGATATTCAAGGCTTAAACAATTCACAAAAACACACCCCACTCAACCACAAACCAGGTTGGGTCACATCACGGTTTCAATTGGATAAGACACACTATAAGAAGGTTCGGAGGCTATCAGACAGCGCGCTTGACGAAAATAAGGTCCCACACCCCATGCCCGAGGTTAAGACCCCGTTGTTCAAACTTGGTCAACGGACGCCAGGCCGGGCGCTCGGCATAGGTCTGTGCTGTGTTTTGCAGCTGGGCATTGGCAGACAGCACTTCCAGCATCTGTACTGCATAGTCTTCCCAATCGGTAGCCATATGAATATAGGCGCCAGGTTTCAGACGCTTGACGATGCGCTCAAGAAATTCCGGCTGCACCAGGCGGCGTTTGTGATGCCGCTTTTTCGGCCAAGGATCGGGGAAATAGAGGTGGAAGCCATCCAGGCTGTTTTCGGCCAGCATATGCTCAAGCACTTCAACCGCATCGTGGCGCATGACCCGGATATTCGTCAGCTGCTTTTCTTCAATCAGCTTCAGCAGATTCCCCACCCCTGGGCCATGAACCTCGATGCCCAGGAAATCGGTATCCGGACGAGCTGCAGCGATATCGGCGGTCGCCCCGCCCATACCAAAACCGATTTCCAATACCTTGGGCGCGGTACGACCAAAGGCCGTATCGAGATCAATCAACTCAGGGCGATATTCGATCCCCCAAAGTGGCAAACCCGCCTCTACAGCGCGGGTCTGAGCTTCGGAAAAATGGCCTTGCCGCAATACAAAGCTGCGGATATGGCGGTGTTTCGGGTCTTCCATCTAAAGGCTTTCTGAAATTCAAATCCAATATGAACCTGTTTACGCTCTTTACTGCACAAGCGGTTGGCGCTTATGTGCTGCTCACGACAGATCGTAAACAAGCTTTAGGCAATCATGCCCACAGTGGGTGAGCTGGGGCTGGCCGAATAGAACTTTTTCGGCATCCGCCCAGCGAGGAAAGCTTCACGACCCGCTTCGACGCCTTTTCTCATGGCGCTTGCCATCAGTACCGGGTCTTGTGCTGCAGCAATCGCCGTATTCATGAGCACACCATCGCAACCGAGCTCCATGGCAATTGCTGCATCCGATGCAGTACCAACCCCAGCATCAACAATCACCGGCACACGGGACTGTTCGATGATGAGTTTGAGATTCCAGGGGTTGAGAATGCCCATGCCCGAGCCGATCAAGCTGGCCAAGGGCATGATGGCACAGCAACCGATCTCTTCGAGCTGCCTGGCAACAATAGGGTCATCCGAGGTATAAACCATCACATCGAAACCCTCCTTGACCAGCGTTTGGGCAGCTTTCAGCGTTTCCAACACATTGGGGAACAGGGTATGTGGGTCACCCAGCACTTCCAGCTTGACCAATTTGTGGCCATCGAGCAGTTCACGCGCCAAGCGCAAAGTACGCACAGCATCATCCGCGCTATAGCAGCCTGCGGTATTGGGTAGGTAAGTGAACCGATCGGGTGGCACAAAATCAAGCAGGCTGGGTGTATTTGCTTCCTGACCGATGTTTACCCGGCGGATGGCGACGGTCACAATCTCTGCGCCAGAAGCATCAATCGCTGCGCGTGTCTCTGCAAAATCCTTGTATTTACCAGTGCCGACCAGCAAGCGTGAGCCGTAATCGCGGCCCGCTATGGAAAGGGGCATGCCTATTTGCATGGGGAACTCCTAAGAACCTGTTTACGATCTTAGAACCTGTTCAAAATCTGCTGCGCATCAGCAATACGGCGTTGAAAACCCCCTTGGAATGCGCATTTACCACGCGTAAACGCCACTTCCTTAGTTGTTTTCGCCTTGTCTTGCTCTAGCTAGCAAGCTTTGAACAGGCTCTATACTGCGCAGCCTTGCTAAAGACTCATGGGCTGAAAAATCGGAACACCTTCCGAAAAATCAGATGGGCATGAATCCGGTGCCGCAATTGAAACCAGCCAATATCAAGCGTCAACCACCACCCACTGCCACGACGATTTCCAACTTATCGCCAGACTGCAGCAGGGTTTCGTTGAACATGCCCTTGGGCACGATCTCACCATTACGCTCAATGGCAATACGACGGCCTGCGTGGCCCAACTGCGTAATCAGCGCAGCAAGCGTCAAGGCGGTAGAGAATTGATGGCTGACGCCATTGATTTGGATGTCGATCACGATAATGCGGGTAGGAAAAACAGATTGCGATTTTAATCAAGAATGGCCGCCGCTGCCCTTGAGCCGATGAATGCGAACAACACGTTCCAGGCTGCGCAGCGCTTGCATGACGCGGGCGAGATGCTGACGGTTCTCGACCTGCACGGTGAAACTAATTTCGGTGTAACGGTCGCCATCGGCGTCCTTGTCCATGCGCACATTCTCGATATTGGCGGCGGCATCTGAGATAGAAGCGGCGATTTCCGCCAATGCCCCACGCTCATGCATGGCCAATACCCTGATCTGCACATCGAAAAGCTTACCGATCGGCACGTCCCATTCCACTTCCAGGAGCTTATCCGGGTCGAACTTGCTGTGCCTGCCCACCACCTGCGGGCAATCATGGGTATGGATCACCAAGCCCTGGCCCTGCTTGATCAGGCCGATGATAGGGTCACCGGGGATAGGGTTACAGCAGCGCGAGAATTGCACCGCAACACCTTCGGTACCGCGGATCAGAATTGGGCCGCTATTGGCTTCGCCTTCCGACAACAGCCCAGCAAGGGTCAACAACCGTTGCCCAACCACTACCCCCAGACGTTTGCCCAGGCCGATATCTGCGAGGATCTCATCACGCTTGGATGGTGCATTTTCCTTCAAATAACGATCCCATGCCTCGGCAGGCAGCTCGGTCACCTGGTTCATCAAGGCGCGTACCGATTGGTTTAGCATACGCTCACCCAGCGTCACTGCCTCCTCATAACGCATGGTCTTGAGGAAATGACGGATGTGCGAACGTGCCTTGCCGGTCACGACAAAATTCAACCAACTGGGGTTGGGTCGCGCAGTGGTGGCGGTGATGATCTCGACCTGGTCCCCTGTTTTCAAGGTTGTACGCAAGGGCATCAGGTCGTAATTGATACGCACGGCGATGCAGCGATTACCGATATCCGAGTGCACCGCATAGGCAAAGTCAACTGCACTGGCGCCTTGCGGCAACGTCAATATCTTGCCTTTGGGCGTGAAGACATAGACTTCGCCGGGGAACAGGTCGACCTTGATATGTTCGAGGAACTCCACCGAGTCACCCGACATCGACTGGATCTCAAGCAGCGACTGCAACCATTGGTGGGTCTTCTGCTGCACATCGCTTACACCATCGTCACCGGACTTATACATCCAGTGCGAAGCGACCCCCGCCTGCGCCACCTTATGCATATCGTGCGTGCGTACCTGCACTTCGATAGGCGTACCGTAAGGACCGGAAAGCGCAGTGTGCAGGCTCTGGTAGCCGTTGGGCTTTGGAATGGCGATATAGTCCTTGAACGTACCGGGCCGAGGCTTGTACAAGCCGTGCAAAGTACCCAAAGCCAAGTAGCAGGTGGGTACATCTTTGACGATGACCCGGAAACCATAGATATCCAACACCTCGGAAAAACTCAGGTGCTTTTCCTGCATCTTCTTGTAGATGCTGGCCAGATGCTTCTCCCGGCCATAGACGGTCGCCTCAACTTGCGCTTCCGCCAGCTTATGCTTGATCGCATCGAGTATCTTGCTGACAACCTCACGTCGGTTACCGCGCGCAGCTTTCAATGCCTTGCCCAGCACCTCATAGCGCATCGGGTGCAGATACCTGAAGCTCCAATCCTCCAGCTCCTGATAGATGCCGTGCAAGCCGATACGGTTGGCGATAGGGGCATAGATTTCCAGCGTTTCAGCCGCAATGCGCTTTTGCTTGTCCTCGCGCATATGGCTGAGGGTCCGCATATTGTGCAAGCGGTCAGCAAGCTTCACGAGGATAACGCGCACATCACGCGCCATCGCCATCAGCATCTTACGGAAGTTCTCCGCCTGCGCTTCCTCTTTACTCTGGAATTCCAGCTTCTCAAGCTTGGACAGACCATCGACAAGGTCGGCAATCGGCTTACCGAAGCGCTCCGTCAGTTCGATCTTGGTGACACCCGTATCTTCCATGGTGTCGTGCAGAAAGGCCGCCATCAGGGCCTGTGCATCCAGGTGATGGTCTGCCAGGATATCGGCGACTGCCAGGGGATGGGTGATATAAGGCTCGCCACTCTTACGCAGCTGCGTCTTGTGGCATTCGGCGCTGAACTTGAAAGCAGCTTCGAGCAGCGGTAAATCTTCAGGCTTCAGGTAACCGGCCACCTTGGCCAGCAAAGTATTGGCATCCTGCGCCACACGGGTGGCGTATTCCTCAGGGACTGGCAGTTCGGCGGCGTATAGCATAGCTGCAAAGGGACAAAAAGCGGGCTCGGGCCCGCTTTTTGTCTACCTGCCTATCTTTAGCTGCGTGTACGCGTCAGCATTTCCAGGCCGATCTTACCTGCGGCCATTTCACGCAGGGCAACCACCGTCGGCTTATCGCGACCAGCGCCTTCCACCAGCGGTGTGGAACCATTGGCCAGCTGACGGGCACGGTAGGCCGCAGCGAGGGTCAGGTCGAAACGGTTAGGGATACGATCCAGACAATCTTCAACAGTAATACGGGCCATTTCACTACTCCAGATAAACGACCGGCATGGCGGCCGGCACGAAAAACAATTGGGCTCAGCCTTGCAGGCTGGCAATCAGGTCGCGGTGACGATCAGCCTGCGCGATATAACGCAAGCGTTCCGCCCGTACTACACCGATGATGTCACGAACGGCTTCATCGATATGCTCGTTGACGATCACATAATCAAATTCACCAACGTGGGTGATTTCCTGACGGGCATTCGCCAAGCGCTTGACGATGGCATCTTCGCTGTCTGTGCCACGGTTACGCAGGCGGCGCTCCAACACCTCAGCGCTCGGCGGCAGAACAAACACACCAACTGAGTTATCGAATACCCGGCGCACCTGCTGGGCGCCTTGCACATCGATCTCAAGCAGGATGTCCTGGCCACGGCTCATGGCATCGTTGATCCATTTTTGCGAAGTGCCATACAGGTTGCCATGCACTTCAGCATGCTCAAGAAACTCACCACGGCTTGCCATGGCGAGGAATTCCTCGCGGCTGACAAAATGGTATTCACGCCCATTTTTCTCCCCTTCACGCGGTGCACGCGAAGTAAAGGAAATGGACAACTGTACCTTGGAATCCGCTGCCAGCAACGCGTGAACCAGGGTTGCCTTGCCAGCGCCCGAAGGCCCCGCAAGGATGAAAAGCTTGCCTTTGCTCATTTGCAGTATCTCATTGATTCGAACGGCTTCATTGCAGCGTAACACAATCGCCACGCCGCCACAGCTATCTGCTATTGCTAAATGGTTCACAGCGTAGTACAGAGGAACCGGGCACGCCTTCCACAAGGGCCTGGCGCATACGAATGTCAGGACTTCACCCCTCGCGACACGCTTGTCTACTCGATGTTCTGCACCTGCTCACGCATCTGTTCAATCAACACCTTCAATTCCAACGATGCCTGGCTTGTCTCGACCGCTACCGACTTTGAGCCCAAAGTGTTGGCTTCACGATGCAATTCCTGCATCAGGAAATCCAACCGTTTGCCGACTGCACCACCGGCTTTCAGGATACGGCGCAGCTCGGTAATATGGGTAGTCAGCCGCGTCAATTCCTCAGCGACATCGATTTTCTGTGCAAACAACGCAACTTCCTGACGGACGCGATCGTCATCGGCACTGCCAAGCGCTTCGACAAGACGCTGCTTCAGCTTCTCGTCATAAGCGGCCACAATGGCTGGCAGGCGTGGCTGCACTTCAGCAACGATTGCCGCCATCTTGTCCACGCGCTCCACCATGGAAGCGGCAAGTTTCTCGCCCTCCCGGCCCCGCGTCGCCGCAAAATCCGCCAGCGCCAGATCCAGCAACGCCAATGCAGTCTGCTGCATGGCTTCAGGCGTTACCGAATCGGTCACCAGCACACCAGGCCAGCGCAGGAGCTCTCCCATACGCAGGTCTCCTGCGTTAGGCGCTACTTCATGAGCTTGGTTCGACAGAACGACCAGTTGCTTGAGAAGATCCGTATTCAACTGCAACCGCGGCTGGGTTTCGGCACGCGCAGAGAAACCGATCCGACAATCCAGTTTGCCACGCGACACCCTACCGGCCAGCTTCTCGCGCAGCTGATTTTCAATCAAACGTAACTCTTCTGGCAGACGCAAGCTAAGATCGAGGAAACGATGGTTTACTGCGCGTAACTCAACGCTCAGCAGCCCACCCGCGAGCTCCCTGGTGGCAACGGCATAGCCTGTCATACTTAGGATCATGCGGAACTCCAAATTCAGGTTCTATTGACTATGGGGAAAGCCGGTTTCAGCCGACCATGCCCCAGAAGCAAAGGAAAACAGCGTGCAGCCCAGTCAATCTATGTTAGCGGCTTTGGCAAAGCACACAGATGCAGAGAAGAAGGCTAGCCTGCTGTTTTATCGGGACAATAAGTTGCTACATGTTGTTCAGCCACCCCTATTGCACCGCATCCGCAACACAGTTGCCCACTTCGACCCCCGGCGGATGCAAATGGCATACAGACATCCGCCAGACCAAATAAGATATGCGCCCGCTTTGACTTTGTTGCGAGGCAAAACCACAATCTGCAGCAGAAGCAACAAAAACACCGGATCGAAGTGGCCCGGATTCTACCACAGCGACCAAGCATGCCCTGATGCCACCACCGAGTAATCTACCGCTAGAGCGCGGCTATCAGCTGCTCAACTACACCATCGTCAAGCAATTGTCGGCGGGCGGGTTTTCCATCGTCTACTTGGCGCACGATGAGCACGACCAACCTGTTGCCATCAAGGAATACCTGCCCAACGCCCTGGCGCTGCGTAGCGAGGGCGAACGCGTAGTCGCCACCTCGGCCGACAATCTGGCTTTGTTCCGGCACGGAATGAAGTGTTTCTTCGAAGAAGGCAAAACGCTGGCGCAGATCCGCCACCCGAATATTGTGCGTGTAATCAACTTCTTCCGCGCCAATGAAACCGTTTACATGGTGATGGAATATGAGCGGGGCCGGACGCTGCAAAAGGAAATTCAACTGACGGAAGGCGGCGTAAAAGAAAACATGATTCTTTACGTGTTCGCCCATCTTTTGAATGGCCTGCGTGAAGTGCATTTGAAGAAAATGCTGCACCTCGATATCAAACCCGCCAACCTGTACATCCGTCGTGATGGCAGCCCGGTGCTGCTCGATTTTGGTTCCGCGCGCGAAGCCTTGAATCAAACGGCGCTAAGTAAATTCACCCCCATGTATACCCCTGGGTTCGCCTCGCCCGAGCAATATGCCGACCGGGATAAGCTCGGGCCATGGAGTGACATTTACAGCGTAGGTGCAACTTTATTTGCCTGCATGTGCGGCATGGCGCCACAAGCGGCGGACCAGCGCGTGAAAGATGACCGTTACCAGTCAGTCAAAAAAGCCTGGTCAGGCCGTTACTCGCCCCGCTTGCTGGAATTGGTTGACTGGAGCTTGCAGCTCGATCCGCTGGCTCGGCCCCAAAGTGTGCGCGAAGTACAAAAAATCCTGGTCGACATCGCAACTGAACCCATGGTCAAGCAGGGGGGACTGCTTGCTAGCCTCAAGACCACCGTGACCCGCTTTGGTCGCATGGATGTCTTGGCAAGGGGCAAGGGAGAAACAAAATGAAATTCACCATATTCCAAGAAACACGCCGGGGGGCGCGCCAGTACAACCAGGACCGCATGTGCTATTCCTACAGCCGCGATTCATTGCTGATGGTCGTAGCCGACGGGATGGGCGGGCATTTGCACGGTGAAGTCGCAGCGCAGGTCACGGTTGAATTGATGGCGGAACTGTTCCAGAAGAAAGCCAAGCCTACCATCCAGAACCCACATCAGTTCATGGCTGATGGCTGCATGAAGTGCCACGATGCCATTTTCAATTACGCAGCCAACCACAGCCTGCTGGAAACCCCACGCACGACGGTGGTCTCCGCAATCATTCAGGATGGTGTGCTGTACTGGGCTCATGTCGGTGATTCGCGCCTGTATGTCATCCGCAATAACCAGGCAGTTGTGCGTACCCGCGATCATTCCAAGGTACAGCAGTTGGTGGAACAGGGCCGGCTGACCGCCGCCGAGGCCGAACGGCACCCGGAAAAGAACAAAATCTATAACTGCCTGGGCTCGATGTTTCCACCCGAGGTGGAAATAGGCGGCAAAATACCACTGAAGGATGGCGACACCATATTGCTCTGTACGGACGGACTATGGGGTGGCGTTACCCAGACAGAGCTGGAACAGATGCTGACAGACTATCCCGTCCTGTATGCCTTGCCTCAGTTGCTCGACCGCGCAGAAATCCGCGGCGGCCCTCATTGTGACAACCTGACCGTTGTCGGCATAAATTGGCACGATGAGGATGACTCCAGCAGTAGCGGCAGCCTCTCCACCAAACAGCTGTCCGACGGTGAAGTTACCACCAAGCTCAATACCCTGAGTGCCGACAAGTCACTAAAGGACAGCAAGGAAATCACTGAGGCTGATATTGAAGCCGCGATTGAAGAAATCCAGAACGCGATCAATAAATACTCCCGCTGATTGCCTGCCCTAGAAAAATCCTCCAAACACCGTGCAAATCACTTTACACGGTGTTTGTTTTTCAGAAGCCTGTCGCGCTGCACTCTAGCTGTTTGAGGCTGCGATATACTCAGCACCTTGATTTGCAAGGAGGTCTACCCATGCGCCCATCCGGCCGTACACCACAGCAGCTTCGTACTGTTCGTATCACCCGTAACTTCACCCGTCATGCCGAAGGTTCGGTGTTGATCGAAATGGGTGACACCAAGGTCATCTGCACCGCGTCAGTAGAGGAAAGCGTGCCGCCGTTCCTGAAGGGCATGGGCGAGGGTTGGGTTACCGCCGAATATGGCATGCTGCCACGCTCCACCAACAGTCGCATGAAGCGCGAAGCCGCCAGCGGCAAGCAAAGCGGCCGTACGCAGGAAATTCAACGCCTGATCGGGCGCAGCCTGCGCGCGGTTGTCGATCTCAAAGCATTGGGTGAAAGGCAGATCAGTATCGACTGCGACGTGATCCAGGCAGACGGGGGCACCCGCTGCGCCAGCATTACCGGTGCCTTTGTCGCACTGCAAGACGCCATCAACAAGCTGATTGCAACCGGAAAATTGACGAGCAGTCCCATCCGTGAACACGTGGCCGCCGTATCAGTCGGTGTTTTCAAAGGCCAGCCGGTGCTTGACCTCGACTATATCGAAGACAGCGATTGCGATACTGATATGAACGTGGTGATGACAGCAGCCGGTGGTTTTGTTGAGCTCCAGGGCACCGCCGAAGGTGCGCCCTTTAGCCGCAGCGAGATGAACGCCTTGATCGAACTGGCGGAAGGCGGTATTCGCGAACTCATCGCTGCCCAACGAACTGCGCTAGTGAATTAAACGTCTGCTTTGGTGTGCCATGCCCATCGGATTCCGTGCAGGACGGCAACAAACCGGCTATCAGACCTTCACTTTTCTGCATGTGAAGTGGCCTGCATGGCTCGGTGGGCGTTTACTTGGGTTTGATGGGCACCTGATTCTTTACCCGACGGGCAGCCATATCCCACCCCATGTCGACAAAGTAAGCGATGGCTGCCATTACCGTATCAACCTTGTACTGTGGCAACCTGCCCGAGGTGGGAAATTTGAATGCCACGATGCGCAGGACCGCCCTTGCTGGTCAGTCGGCCAGCGTCTGTTTTTCTTCCGCCCCGATCAGATGACACACAGCGTCAGCCAATGTGAAAGCAGGCGTGTTGTATTAAGCCTCGGTTGGGCATTGCGCGATATGAAATGAGAGCCTGTTTACGGTCTTACAGTACGGTGGCCGCTGCTCAAAGTAGACCGTAAACGTGCCCTCACAACGCTAAGCTATCTATCCTGCACCTCTACCATGCGCTACCGGCTTGTCGCTCGGCAAAGGTATTTCGGAACCCACAGGCTGGTTCAACTTCTTCACATCCTCCCGCATCGCTTTAAGCAACGAGACAATGTAAAGCAGCAGCACCACTGAAAATGGCAACCCCGCCAGCACCACCACCGTTTGCATGGCAGCAAAATTGCCGGCGAACAACAGGCCTATCGTCACCACCGTCACGACAATCGACCAGAAGATGCGCAGCCAGTTCGGGGCATCTTCATCCAACTCTCTCCCGGTGCGCGACAGATTGGCCAACATCACCGAGCCCGAATCGGCCGGGGTGACGAACAATACAAAGCCAACGCAAATCGACAAGCCGATCACCAGCTTCGCAAACGGATAGTGCGCAAGCAGAAGATAGATAGACATGGCAGGCTGTTCCAACGCAGCCTTGGCGAGCACCGTGTCTTGCTGGTTCATCACCAGATCAAGCGCGCTATTACCAAATACCGATAGCCAGACCAGGGTGAAACCCAGCGGAATCAACAACACGCCACAGACAAGCTCACGCACGGTACGGCCACGGGAAATACGGGCGATGAACATGCCGACGAATGGTCCCCATGAAATCCACCATGCCCAGTAAAACAGGGTCCACAACCCCATCCAGGCCTCGCTCTTACCAGACTGACCGGTATACACGTACAGATCGAACGTCTTCAACACCAAGCCATTGAGGTAGTCCCCCACATTCTGGACCAGGCAGTTGAGCAGATGCAGCGTGTTGCCCGAAAACAAAACAAACAACAACAGGCAGCAGAACAGCACGATATTGAGGTTGGACAGCCGGCGAATGCCACGTTCGATGCCCGACACCGCAGCCAACGTCGCCACAAGGCTCATCAAAAGAATCACCGCCAGCAAACCACCTTGGCTGCTCATCCAACCGAAGAGGTAGTTCAAGCCTGAATACACCTGCAAAGCCCCAATGCCCAGATTGGTCACAAGGCCCAGCAAAGTCACGCAAATACCAAAGCAATCCACAGCATTGCCCACGCCGCCTTTCATCAGGCGCTCACCAAAAATCGGATAAAGCGCCGAGCGCAAAGCCAGTGGCTGGTTATGCCTGTAAGCGAAATACCCCACGGCCAAACCTACCAGCGCATAAATCGCCCAACCGTGCACCCCCCAGTGCAGAAAGGTCAGCTGCAATGCCTGGCGAGCAACCTGCTGAGTATTTGGCGCCCCCTCAGGAGGATTGAAAAGATGGTCGATCGGCTCAGACGCGGCGAAGTACAACAGCGAGATACCGATGCCTGATGAAAACAACATACCTGTCCACGCCATGAAACTGAATGCGGGTCGTTCGTGGTCAGCCCCCAGTTTCAATTCACCGAAGCGGGAAAAAGCGACATAGATCACAAAAAACAGGTATATCCCGATCGCCAGCATGTAATACCAGCCAAAACCTCGCGAAAGCTGGCTTTGTGCCTTCGAAAGCCAGTTACCGGCATTATCGGGAAAAAGAATCAGCAACAGGGTCAGAGCCAGACTCAATATCGTCGAGCCCCAAAAAACCACAGGGTTCAGCTGCGCATGCCCTGTTGCTTTTGTTATGGGTAAAGCAGTTGTCATCCAGGTGTCTCTCCATGCTTTACAAGCCATTGTTTTGTTGTATTGGCAAATCGGCGTAAAACCGCATACCGCCAGCCTGCGGCAGGCAATCTACCGTTCGATGACAAGCCGGTCTATGTTTTTTTGTTTGAGTGTTCAATAAAAATACAATAGGGTTAGCAGATTGCCCGGCGAGGTTGTAACCGTTCGCAAGAACTTGTTCACAATCTGTAGCGAGCAGTTGTCAGTAGGGTACAGAGCAGCACATAAGCCCTTGTCACAACTGCGCCGCAAGATTGTGAACGGTTCTAAGAACCTGTCCAAAGGGCAGCCGAACTATGCCGATAACCCAAGGAAACCATAATGCCCCGATTCGCAGAACAACAGCTCTATCTGGGTGGGTGTTACGTGAATGCCCGCAGCGGAAATACCTTCGAAACAATCAATCCTACCAATGGCGAAGTGCTGGCAAAGGTGCAGAGCGCTGGCAGGGAAGATGTGGAATTGGCCATTGCCAGTGCAGTCGAAGGGCAGAAGCGTTGGGCAGCAATGCCAGCCATGCAACGCTCCCGTGTTATGCGACGTGCGGTGGACATTCTGCGGCAAAACAACAATGCGCTCGCAGAACTGGAAACCTTGGATACCGGCAAGCCGCTGGCTGAAACCCTTACAGTGGACATCCTGAGCGGCACAGATGTATTGGAGTACTACGCTGGGCTGATCCCGGCCATTGAAGGTACACAGATTCCCCTGCGTGAAAGCAGCTTCATCTATACCCGTCGCGAACCGCTGGGCGTGGTGGTGGGCATCGGTGCGTGGAATTACCCCATCCAGATCGCCTTATGGAAATCGGCCCCAGCACTTGCAGCCGGCAATGCAATGATCTTCAAACCCAGCGAGATCACACCGCTTTCAGCGCTGAAACTGGCAGAAATCTACACCGAAGCTGGTTTGCCCGATGGCCTGTTCAACGTGCTCAATGGCCGTGGACCTGAAGTAGGCCAATGGTTAACCGAACACCCAGCCATCGCGAAGGTTTCCTTTACCGGCGGCACAGCGACGGGCAAGAAAGTCATGGCCAGCGCCTCGAGTTCCTCGCTGAAGGAGGTGACCATGGAGCTGGGGGGGAAATCCCCGCTCATTATCTGTGCGGATGCCGATCTGGACCGTGCAGCCGACATTGCTGTCATGGCCAACTATTTCAGCGTCGGCCAGGTTTGTACCAACGGCACCCGTGTTTTTGTACCGCGCACACTGCAAGCCGCCTTCGAAGCCAAGGTGGTCGAACGCGTACGGCGCATCCGTATGGGCGACCCGCTGCAACCCGAGACCAACTTCGGTCCGCTATCGAGCTTCGGCCACCTCGACAAGGTGCTCAGCTATATCGAACTCGGCAAACAACAAGGTGCCCGCTTACTGATTGGCGGTGAACGCCCCACCGCAGCGCCATTCGCAAACGGTGCTTATGTCACCCCGACTGTCTTCAGCGAATGTACCGATGATATGGCCATCGTCCGCGATGAAATCTTCGGCCCGGTGATGAGCATCCTCGCCTACGACACGGAAGAAGAAGTCATCGCGCGCGCCAACAATACAGACTATGGCCTGGCAGCCGGCGTCGTCACGCCATCACTCGCGCAGGCGCATCGCATCATCCACCAGCTGGAAGCCGGCATCTGCTGGATCAATACCTGGGGCGAATCCCCTGCGGAGATGCCGGTTGGCGGTTACAAGCAATCGGGCGTAGGTCGTGAGAACGGATTGTCGACGCTCAATCATTACACCCGCATCAAGTCGGTGCAGGTGGAGATGGGTGAGTTCACTTCTGTCTTCTAGGACCTCTCCTCGCGATCTTACTGCGCAGCCGTGATCAGGGCTCATGTGCTGCTCGAAAGCCCCCGCAAGGGGGACGCCGAACTGCTACGGCGCAAGCGCCAAGAAGTTCGCAGCCTCATGTACAAAAGTACATTCCGGTTTCTGCGCTGCGCTTCACCCTGCTGACGCCTGCTCGCGACAGATCGCACACAGGTTCCCCACCCACGCTTCACGCAGCAGATACCTAAGTACGCTTTCACATTAAAGATAAAAGAGAGGGGTCAAAACGGAGACCCCCCCTCTCCACCAATACGGAGAAGAGACATGGAATTTGATTACATCATCATCGGTGCGGGTTCCGCAGGTAATGTGCTTGCCACACGGCTCACCGAAGACCCAGACGTAACGGTGCTGCTGCTGGAAGCCGGCGGCCCCGACTACCGGTTCGACTTCCGTACCCAGATGCCCGCAGCCCTCGCCTATCCATTGCAAGGGCGGCGCTACAACTGGGCGTATGAGACCGAGCCGGAACCCCATATGAATAACCGCCGTATGGAATGCGGACGAGGCAAAGGCTTAGGCGGGTCCTCGCTCATCAACGGCATGTGCTACATCCGCGGTAATGCGCTCGACTTTGACAATTGGGCCAAAGCACCCGGGCTGGCGGACTGGACCTATCTGGATTGCCTGCCGTACTTTCGCAAGGCCGAGTCACGCGACATCGGCGCCAACGCTTACCACGGTGATGATGGCCCGACCAGTGTCGCCACGCCCAAAGCCGGCAATAACCCCTTGTTCCACGCTATGGTGGAAGCCGGCGTGCAAGCGGGTTATGCCCGTACTGACGACCTTAACGGTTACCGGCAGGAAGGCTTCGGGCCAATGGACCGTACCGTCACCCCCACAGGGCGGCGCTCCAGCACCGCCAGGGGTTACCTCGACCAGGCGCGTGACCGTGACAACCTAACCATCGTCACCTACGCGCTGACCGACCGCATCCTGTTCAGTGGCAAACGGGCTATCGGCGTGGCTTATCTGATCGACGACTCCCAGAAACCCGTAATTGCGCATGCCACACGGGAGGTATTGCTCTGTGGCGGCGCGATTGCCTCTCCGCAAATCCTGCAACGCTCTGGGGTAGGTCCTGCCGCGCTATTGCAGGAGCACGCCATCGCACTGGTGCATGACCTCCCCGGTGTGGGTGCAAATTTGCAAGACCACTTGGAGATGTACCTGCAATACGCCTGCAAGCAGCCAGTCTCCCTGTTCCCTGCACTGCAGTGGTGGAACCAACCTGCCATCGGCGCGGAATGGTTGATGCTCGGCAAAGGCATCGGTGCGAGCAACCAGTTCGAGGCAGGGGGATTTATCCGCACACGTGACGAATTCGAATGGCCGAATATCCAGTTCCATTTCCTGCCTGTGGCCATCAATTACAACGGCAGCAATGCCGTCAAGGAACATGGCTTTCAGGCGCATGTGGGTTCAATGCGCTCTCCAAGCCGTGGCCGCATACACATTAAGTCACGCGATCCGCGCCAGCACCCCAGCATCCTGTTCAATTACATGTCTACCGCACAAGACTGGCAGGAATTCCGCGACGGCATTCGCATCACCCGTGAAATCATGTCCCAACCGGCGCTTGAACCCTACCGCGGCAGAGAATTGAGCCCGGGGGCTTACCTCAAATCCGACGAAGAGCTCGATGCCTTTATTCGAGCCCGTGCCGAAACCGCCTTCCACCCCTCCTGTTCATGCAAGATGGGCGAAGACGACATGGCTGTTGTGGATGGCCAAGGCCGCGTACACGGGCTAGAAGGATTACGGGTGGTCGACGCCTCCATCATGCCGCGCATCATCACCGGCAACCTGAACGCCACCACCATCATGATCGCCGAGAAAATTGCCGATCGGATTCGAGGGCGCACACCGCTGGCGCGCAGCCATGTGGCGTATTACGTCGCGAAAGACGATGTGACCTGCCAACTACCGGAATTTGCAACGGTGTGAGAACGACTTGTGCCCCCCACCATAACGAGTGATGGGGCACTGACTCCTCAATCAGGAGCTGGCTAGACCTAGAAACTGCCTACGATCTGTCGCAAGCAGCCGTCAGTAGGGTGAAGCACAGCGCAGAAACCGGAATGTACTTGGGTGCATGAGGCTGCGAACTTCTTGGCGCTTGCGCCGTAGCAGTTCGGCGTCCCCCTTGCGTGGTGGGCTTTTCGAGCAGCACATGAGCCCTAATCACAGCTGCGCAGTAGGATCGTAAAGCTTATTACTGCTGTTGCTCTTTTTTGTTCCAAATCTCCATCAACTCCAGTATTTCCGGCAAATGGCTTTCGAATTCCTTCACCAACCGCGGTTCGAAGTGGGTACCTGAACCTTTGTGTATCTCAACCATGGCGTTATCCACGCTCCATGCCGGTTTGTAAGGGCGCCTCATGGTCAATGCGTCAAATACATCCACAAGGGAGACTATCCTGGCTGACTCGGGAATCGCCTCCCCGGCCAACGCCATCGGGTATCCGGAGCCATCCCATTTCTCGTGGTGATAACGTGCGATTTCAGCTGCCAGGACAAAAATCGGACTGTTAGACCGGCTCAATATCCGGTAGCCGATCTCTGGGTGCTGCTTCATGACCTCCCATTCTTCAGACATCAGCTTGCGCGGTGCTTGCAGAATGGCGTCGGGAATGCCGATCTTGCCCAAGTCGTGCATCGCCGCGGCATATTCGAGCCGTTCCGCCATCACGTCGGGCCACCCCGCTGCTGTCGCCAAAGCCCGGGCATAAGCTGCCATACGCCAGATGTGCACACCGGTATCGTTATCGTTGTAGTGCCCTGCAGCACCCAGCATGTAGATTGCTTCACGCTGGCTGTCCTCCAGTTCCTTGGCTCGCACCAACGAAAGATGGGTCTGAATTCTGCGCAGTACCACCGGGCCGGATACCGGCTTGAGGATATAGTCCACCGCACCGGCGTCGAACCCCAGCGACTCGTCTTCCACATCCCCCATCGCTGTCACGAAAATCACCGGGATATCCTCGGTGAGCTGGTTCGACTTGATCACCCGGCATACCTCATAGCCATTCATGCCCGGCATAGCGACATCAAGCAGCACCAAGTTGGGCATATGCTTTGCCACGGCTTCGAGCGCATGCTCACCGTTTGTGGCGAAGATCAATTGATAGTGGTCCTTCAGAATCTGCCTTAAAAGTTGCAGATTGTTGGGCTCGTCATCTACCACCAGGATTTTCTTTTGCATGGCTTAACGCTCCTCAATGGCCGCTAACTTGTTAGCCAATGCCGTCGCCTCGACTTTTGCCTCCTCAAATCGAAACGCCTCAAGCTCTGTCCTGATCGGCGCAAGGTCACCCGCCCTTACATAGCGGGCAAGCTCATCAAGAATGGGTTCGACCACATCCGGATTCAGTTCGTCCAACGCCTGTACCAAGGATGAAAACAATTGGCTGAGCGACTCCGCACTATGTGCCAGGGGCGGCGCAACCGCACTCTGGTCCGGCATTCGCAGCCGGCCTATTGCCGTGCAGGCACTATCCAGCATGCGCTTCAGGTCATCTACCCGAGATCGGGCCACGTTGATACGCCCGACTTTCAAGTCCGTATCGATTTCAGACGCCAGCCCAGCAACGCCTTCGATATACAGATTGCCTGCGACGCCCTTCAGCGCATGCGCCATGGCGCGAACCGGCTCGTAGCTCTCGGAGTCGAGAGACAAGAGCCGCGATATTTCCCCACCGTCGTTGCCATGTTGCGCCACGAACGAACCCAGTGCCTTGGCATAGACCGGTGCGCCCCCCCATACCTTGAGCGCCCGCCGTACATTGACTACACCCTCGATAGGGGTGAAATCCATGTCGACAGGTAGTTCGATATTGAATTTCTGCGAGACATTCGGCTTGCCCTTCCCCTCCGGCACGACCTGCTCCATTGAAGCAAACAAGCGGTTGAAGTCGAGCGGTTTGGCTTCAACGACATCCATGCCAACAGAAAGACACTTGCGATAATCGTCGTTCATCACACTGGCCGTCAGCGCCAGAATCGGGATGTGCTCACCGGTGTACTTTTCCCTGTCACGAATCTTGGCCGTCGCAGTCCAGCCATCCATCTCAGGCATCATGACGTCCATGAGGATCAGGTCAAAACCACCCTTCATATAAGCCTCAAGGGCCTGTTTGCCATCCGGGAACCATTCCACCGTGTGGCCTTGGCGCTTCAACCGCAATATCGCCAAGGTGGCATTGGCCTGTATGTCCTCAGCCAGCAGCACATGGAACAACCGTGGCGACACATACTCATCCACCATCGCATAGCCGCTTTCGTACAGGCAGTCGGCATCTGCCGGTGCTTCAGGCAAACGGGCCGTGAAATGGAAGGTGGAGCCCTTCCCGGGTTCACTCTCGATCCAGATCTTCCCTCCCATCATCTCCACAATCTGCTTGGAGATAGTCGTACCCAACCCCGTGCCGCCAAACCGCCTCGTGGTGCTGACATCCGCCTGGGTAAATGCCTCAAACACACTGGCGGTTTGCTCAGGCGTCATCCCGATACCGGTATCCTGCACAGCAAGCGCCACGACATCCCGCTCTTCCGTTGCTTTTGCCAAAATGGTGACGCTACCTCGTTCGGTGAATTTGATCGCATTGCTGACCAGATTCAGTATCACCTGTCGTAACCTGGCCGGGTCACCTATTACCCGGGCAGGCAGGCCCGTTTCGTATTCCAGGTGTACCTTGAGGTTCTTTTCAGCAGCCCGATGTTCGATCGTGGTCAGCGCGTCCGCCAATGCATTGGGCAGGTGAAAGCACACGTTCTCCAGGGTGAACTTGCCGCTTTCAAGTTTCGAAACATCCAGTACATCGTTGATGATGCCCATCAAGGCATTGGCCGACCGCAATATGGTCTGGACGTATTTCTCCGCTGATGCCGACAGGCTGTGATCGTGCAGCACGAACTCGGCAAAGCCGATGATGGCATTCATCGGGGTACGTATTTCGTGGCTCATATTGGCCACGAACGCCGCCTTGGTCCTGGCGCCAGCTTCCGCATCTTCCTTGGCGCGCTTGAGTTCGGTAACGTCGGCAATGATGCCGACAAACATCGGCTCCCCCCCCACCCGCATTGCACCTACTGACAAATGCATAGGGAAGATCGAGCCGTCTTTCTTTCTGCCCTCCACTTCACGCCCCTTACCGATCACACGTGGGTCACCCTCGCTAAGATAACGGGCAAGGTAGCCATCGTGCTCCCCATGGTAGGGGTGAGGCATCAGGACATTGACGTTCTTGTTTAGGACCTCCTCGGAAAGATAACCAAACAACTTTTCGGCGGCAGGGTTGAACGACTGCACGATGCACGAGGCGTTGATCGTGATGATGGGGTTGACCGCGGTATCCAGAATGGCACGTGTGGTTTCAAGGCTGGCTGCAAGCCCTTCTTCCGCCGCCTTCAACTTACTGATGTCAGCAATGATGCCAACGAACATCCGCCCACCGGTGACCTGCATCTCTCCCACGGACAAGTGCATGGGGAACGTAGATTGGTCCTTTCGACGGCCGATAACCTCCCGCCCCTTGCCAATAACACGTGGTTCGCCACCAGAAAGATAACGCTGCAGATACCCATCGTGCCCAGCTTTGTAAGGCTCCGGCATCAGCATATTGACGTTCTGGCCAACCACCTCGCGCCAGTCATAACCGAATAATTTTTCCGCAGCAGGGTTGAACGAACGGATAATCCCGTTTGCATCGATGGTGATGATGGGGTTGACCGCGGTATCCAGAATAGCCCTGGTAGTCTCGAGGCTGGATGCAAGGTCGGCCTCGACCAGCTTCTGTTCAGACAGGTCCACCACCGAACCAACGAAAACCCGCTCATCACTCAGACGCACTTCGTTGACCGCCAGCCAGATCGGGAAATGCTCGCCATCCTTACGCTGGCCGATAACTTCACGCCCCTTACCGATCACACGCGGATCGCCTTCGCTGTTGAAACGCTTCAGATACCCATCGTGCTCCGAGTGATAAGGTTCTGGCATCAGATCGAGACATTCTTGCCGATCACCTCCTCACTCACATAACCGAATATCCGTTCGGACACCGCGTCAAAAGACCGGACTTTACCCCGGTCATCGATGGTGATCGTGCCAACAGCGCTGATACTGGTACTGGTACTGGTACTGGTACTGGTACTGGTACTGGTGTGCAAGTTTTTCATGCGTGACCTTTAGCTCCCGGATCGTCCCTAAGGTAATAGGCCAAGAACCTATTTCAAAGGCTGGGAACGGGCCCCAGTCTTACCTCACCCACCAAAATTTCTGCTTGGCCCTACCAGCCGTGGGTACTCGCCATGGGCTGGCAGCCAAAGTTCATTCGAGGGAAAAGGAAGCTATTAGCAACTGGTAAACCGCTGGGTAAGACAAGATATTCAGCAGGATTCCTCTTCCCCAATACGCACCCACAATGGGCGTGCGCTTGCCGTCTGATTCACGACTATTTGGTTTAGTGATAGATCAAGGACTGGCCGAATAACAAGCGTGCCCCTCTGGGAGGAAAAGCACGCCAAAGTATTGAATTGGCCACATGGCGACAATGAAAAGTCGGGTACTCTCTCTGAAAACTACTTGGCTATTTCTATAACCTGTCCACGACCTCACTGCGCTGCGGTGATCAGGGCTCCTGCGCTAAGCTTCACCTTGCTGATAGCCGCCCGTGACAGATCGTGGCCAGGGTGTAAGGTTCCAAACCCCAAGGGAAACTTATTTAAATAGGTTGGTGATTCAGTCAGGCTCTGCAGCCTGATTTTCCTGGCCAAACGTACTGACAGGTAAACGCGTTATGCCCAAAGTGGGAATGCATCCGATTCGACGCTCGCAGCTGATCCAGGCCACGCTCAGGTCGATTCATGAAGTTGGGCTCAGCGATGCCAGTATTGCGTACATCGCGCGGCGGGCGGGCTTATCCAATGGCATCATCAGCCATTATTTCCAGGACAAGAACGGTCTGCTGGAAGCCACCATGCGGCACCTGATGCATTCGCTAAGCCAGGCGCTGCGCGAACGCCGCAAACTGGTGGACAATGCCGATGCAAAGGCGCATCTGCGTGCCATCATCGAAGCAAATTTCAATGAAAGCCAGGTAAACGGTCCAGCCATCCAGACTTGGCTCGCATTCTGGGCAACCAGCATGCATCACCCTGCTTTGCAACGCCTGCAACGCGTGAATAACCGCCGGTTGTATTCAAACCTCTGCTTTCATTTCCGCCGTGTGTTACCCGCGGCCAAAGCCCGTACCGCCGCCCATGGTCTTGCCGCCCTGATCGACGGGCTGTGGTTGCGTAGTGCGCTGGCAGGAGGAACATTCGATACCGGCTATGCGCTTTCGATCGCCTTTGATTATGTGGAAGAACGTTTGAAAAACTCCGGTACCTAAACTGTTAATGATGCATAACCCTGATTAGATTCAACACACAGATTCACTAATGACTACACAAACCCTGCAACAGGTCCCAAAGGGCATCCTTCTCCTTACCGGTACATTGGGTTCAGGCAAAACCACCGTTGCCACCGAAGTAGGCCGCCAGCTTGAAGAGGCTGGCATCACCTCTGCCGTCATCGACCTCGATTGGCTCTGCTGGGCCAACCTGGGAGATACCGTACCTGACGACCTGTACGACAAGCTCATCCTGCAAAACCTGCTGACGATCTGGCCAAACTTCCGTGCTGTTGGCGTCGATTACCTCGTCCTTCCCAGAGGATTACTGGATGAAACCATTCCAACCGCATTACGAAAAACATTTCCAGAGACACCTATTTCGATCCTGCGCCTGCATGCCTCGCACCCTACGTTAGAGGAAAGACTGTCCCGTCGCGACAAGGGGGAAATTCTGGACGAGCATCTGAGGGAGTGCGGCCCGATGACCGAAATGGTCGAAAACCTGAAACTGGAGGATGCCGTGGTACACAACGATGGCCGCAGCGTGGCAGAAGTAGCACGCCAGATTCTGGACATACTTGGCTGGAAATAAAGGCAAGAACCTACTCAAAGCCCCGCGAGCTAGGGCAAAACAAGGCGAAAACACCCAAGGAAGCAGAGCTTACAAATGGTAAATGAGCATTCCGAGGGTGCTTTTAATGCCGTATTGCCTACGTACAGCAGACTTTAAACAGGTTCTTGCCGGCTAGGTATCATCCGTTTGACCACATCCGCCGGCAAATACTTACTGAATATTCTTTCCAGCGTTCCATCATCTCGCATGGCACGCATTCCCTTACGTATATGTGCCTCCGCCTCTTTAGGAATACGTTTGCGTGAAAGAATCAAGCCATAAGAGACGATATCCTCGGGGGAAAGATCGAGAATGCTGACCTTTCCGTCTAATTGGTAGTGCTTGAGCAATGGCCCCCAGACAACAGGTATCGAAAGAAAGCCATCCGCACGGCCAAGACTGAAAATACGTGCAACGGTATCCGCATCCGGGTATTCGTCAACCCGCCCTTGTTCGCGCAACTTGCCGATCCATTGGTCAAAATTCTTACCGTGCTTGAAAGACCTTACTACTGCCAGGCGTAGCTTGGAGTCGGATAAGAAGTCATCCAGCGAATTGATCTGCGTAGCAAGTTCCGGACGTACTATCAAATAATTACAAGCCTGAAAGTAAATGACGAAACGGGCAAATTTCTCGCGTTCCGGGGTTGGTATACCCGCTACCGACATATCAAGGGAGCCATCAGCCAGATGGGTCCAGATACGTACCCGGGAGTCGAGGAAAGGTTTAAATTTACAACCCGTACGGTTGCCCAATTCTTCGATAACGTCCTTGTCGATGCCCACATGACCTTTGGCATCATCATCGTAGTAATAGAGCGACCCAAACTCATACAGCGCCACATTGAATGGGCCGCAATTGATGCCCGCACCCCAGGCAAATTGTTGCTGCCCCCACAAGCTGATAACGCAGGTAAGGATCAATTTTCCAACCAAATACCGCGCCATCTATCAGACTCCTACAAAGCCATTTCCCGCGAAATAACGTACGAAATGTAGTAGTTGGATTTACTCTCTCATCAAGCATAGTTGGTTTACGAATCTCCTCAGCACCTTGCTAGCTGGGCTCAGCATGCCAATCATAAATAAATGGCCACGCTTCAAAACCTCCTCTGCTACCTGGTTGCGATCTACATCGGGTTTTGCATCACCCTGTATTTCGCCCAGCGCTCCCTCATTTACCACCCTACTCATGGGGAGGGATTAATTGCCTCAGCGGTAACTGAGCTCGAAGTAGACGGCTTGTCCATCAAGGTTTCAGCACGTGAACACCCCGGTCCCAATGCACTCATCTACTTCGGCGGGAATGCGGAAGCCGTAGCCCAGAGCCTGCCCGACTACAGCCAAGCATTTCCCAATCACGCGATCTATATGCTGCATTACCGAGGCTACGATGGCAGCGCCGGTATGCCTAGTGAAGCAGCGTTACATACCGATGCAAAAGCACTGTTTGATAAGGTAAAGACTCAACACCCGAATGTGACCCTTATCGGGCGCAGCCTGGGGAGCGGTGTAGCCGTAAGGCTGGCAGCAACCACCGATGTACACGGCCTCGTGCTGATCACCCCTTACGACAGTATTCTCAATATCGCCCGCACGCAGTTTCCATGGCTGCCCGTAGGCTTACTGCTCAAAGATCGGTTCGAATCGGCACGTTTTGCACCCCTAGTGAAAGCCAGAACCATCATTCTGGCAGCGCAGGACGACCAGATTATTCCCAAGGAAAGCACCCAGGCGCTCTTGGAAGCATTTCGCCCAGACATAGCCAAAATCAGCTGGATTCCAGAGGTCGACCACAATTCAATATCCGATGTGCGGAACTACTTCGAGCTAATGAGTATCGAACAGGGCCGCAGTTAGCTTCATGAGCCTTATTTGCCTAAACCATGTCGAATAGAGTTTTCCTTCTCGCAGCTCTGCCCATTCTCCTTCTCGTAAATGCAGAAGCGATGCCTAGCAAATGTAGCCACCTACAAGGAGTGGAGCGTGATAAATGCTTACGGCGCGAAGTGAACTGTGAAAGCAAATTCACGTGGCATGATCGTAATGAATGCCTACGAAAAAAAGAACAGAAGATATCATTCACGATAGATACTTCTTCTGAAGCTCAACTGGATTTAAATCCAAAGAAAAAGCATCAACCTGCAACCAAGCCCGCCAATACACCTATTTGCTTCACCCGGTCGGACAATGGAGAAAAGGTCTGCACAAAAGAGGTACCTGAACCTCCTTTTAAATAGATATCTTTGGCTGGCTATCCAAGCCCTACAGAGAGACAAAGAATAATTAAAAAGCTTGCTGATAAAAATTGCGGCACAGATGCATAATTGAATAGCAGCCATATGACTCATGATATTCCATTGCATTTCTAGTTACCGCGCCCAGATTTTCTCCTGACTGCCACGCTTATCAGCCGTAAAGACTAAGCGATGCCCTACCCTGCGCAGCTACCGCCTGTAGATACGCCATGCCGGCAACTTGTGCAGTGACTACAATTCATCTGCAAGCAGATTTGACCAACTCATAAAATAAGGATCTATAAAGTTGGCGTTACCAACAACTCATCTTTCATAAAAAAATAGCCAGATGGAAATGATGAAGCTTTCAGATAATTAGTTATAGAAAGGAGAGGGAAATTGAAACCCGAAACAATTACACTCACTCAAGAATCCTGGAAGAAAGTATCCGCAATTGGTCCACAAGCCGCGGCGCTTTTCTATAAAAACCTTTTTGCTGCAGACCCCACCCTGCAATCTCTGTTCAAAGGCAATATCGAAGAACAGGGCCTGAAACTGATGCATATGATTGGTATGGCAGTAGGTAAACTGAATAATCTGGAAGCATTGGTCCCCATTCTTCAGGCCTTGGCAAAACGCCACGCCAGTTACGGTGTGCAGCCCGCACATTATCAAACCGTAGGTGCAGCCTTGATTCAGACATTGGAACAAGGGCTGGGTAAGGATTTTACGCCAGCGGTAAAAGAAGCATGGACCGAGGTATATACCACGATGGCAGGCGTTATGATCCCTGCTTCGACCCAATAAGCTGAATTGGTGAGTGGGGTCATAGCCAGATTAAGCACAGTGCAGAAACCAAAATGTACCTTTTCACATGAGGATTTCGAGCAACACATAAGCTCTAATCACAACTGCGCAGTAAGATCGTGGGCAGACTCTTAGTGACTTTATTTGCCACAACCTATTCTCACCCCACCGCAGGAGAAACAAATGAAACAATGCAGCGCCGAGTTTCTAGGAACATTCTGGCTTGTACTTGGAGGCTGCGGCAGCGCGGTACTCGCCGCAGCATTCCCAAATGTTGGGATTGGCCTGCACGGCGTTTCGCTCGCCTTCGGCTTAACCGTCCTGACAATGGCTTACGCTATCGGCCGCATCTCGGGTTGCCATCTTAACCCTGCGGTTTCCATCGGCTTGTGGGCTGGTGGCCGTTTTCCAGCCAATAAACTGGTCCCATATATCATTGCGCAGGTTTTGGGGGCTATTGCCGCAGGCGCCGTCCTGTACTTTATCGCCAGTGGTGCTGCCGGCTTTGACGTCACCAAAGGTTTTGCTTCAAATGGCTTTGATGCCCACTCTCCCGGTGGCTATTCCATGGGCGCAGCCTTGGTCACAGAAATAGTCATGACCATGTTCTTTCTATTGGTCATCCTCGGCTCAACAGATAAACGAGCCCCCGCCGGTTTCGCCCCTATTGCCATTGGTCTGGCACTCACGCTTATCCACCTCATCAGCATTCCAGTAACCAATACATCGGTCAATCCAGCCCGCAGTACTGGCGTGGCAGTTTTTGTTGGCGACTGGGCGATTGAACAGCTTTGGCTCTTCTGGGTTGCCCCAATTATTGGTGCAGTACTTGGTGCCGTGGCCTACCGCTTTATTGCAAGCGAAACAGCATGAGCGTAACCACCAAGAATAAATAGGGGCGGCAGGGTGCCTGCCTACCACTAGAAATAAAATTGGCCTTTGGTTTGCCCCTTAAATCTTGGCAAATGCAAAGGCCAATTTATTAGTAAAAGTATTTATTGGATTATAGATAAAACTCCAAATCCACTTTTACTCACACTTAAACAACATACTCATCTTTCCATCACTATCGGTATCGAAGGAAAAGAACATCTTGTAGCCAGTGGCCGTAAGAACCTTGTTAGCAACACTTTTTGCATTACGTTCCAACTCAGGCTTCGACTGATCTTCATTATTAAGCACAACTAAGCGCTTACCTTGGCTCTCACAAGTCTTGGTCGCTTTTTCAATGGCGCCATCTGTTGCTTCTCTGGGGGTAGAAGCGGTGGCAGTGATTTGGTAAACACCGTTTTCTCGTGGCAATATAGTTGTATGCAAGGTAGAACACCCAGCCAGCAGTACAGCAGCAACAGCCCCCGAAATAATATATTTACGACTTGTGCATTTCATATACAAACTCCCTATTAAGAAAAACTCTCGCAGTTATCGCATGAATAAGCGCAAAACATTTAAAACAATCTATTTAGTCGAGTGCATAAAAGCTTGCTAGCAAATTATCTTATTGGCTGGCTTAAAATATTTACCAAGTACAGTCAAATATTAAAAAAGCAAAATTGCCTTATCATACGAATTGCATTTAACCCACTATTAAATAAATATTCAGCCAATTCGTCCATAAGGGTAAACCTACACAACAAGACGTTTCATGCCTCATATGGTATTTTTCCCAAAATTTCACTATAAATTATATAAAGAAAAGAAAAGAGGAAGATCAAGCTCGTATATTGACAACATTACAAAATCATTCAGCTCTCTCTCATTACGTCCGACACCGAGTCGTATGCAGTAACCTTTCCATGCCTCCCGAGTGTGGCTCAGAGACTCGATAAGCACTACACAAGTGTTAATCAAGCTTACCGTTCAGAAAAGGTGCCTAGGTTTACGGGACTCGGTGACCCACCAGCCCCCTCCTTCGCTAAATGCAACGTCTCATCAAACTACCTACACCAAGCTACGCCCCAGTTCCAGCCCAACGGTCCTGATTTGACGTGTTTTTCTCACGGAAATATACGTGCCACACGGTAAACTATGGCACCCAATTTTGAGGTGACTTGGTTCATCAGCAGTACACCAAGCACATCAGAATACGTAGAGAATTCAGCTAGCCAAATAACGATGAAACCCGCACCAAATCAGGATTCAACAGCCAATCCTACACCTCGCAGAATCTGCTTGGCGCCGATGCTCGACTGGACAGACCGACACTTTCGCTTCTTCCTTCGGCAAATCTCACGTCATGCGTTCCTATACACCGAGATGGTCACAACCGGGGCGATTATCCATGGTGAACGCAGCCGTTTTCTGGACTTCAGCGATTGCGAACATCCAGTCGCATTACAACTGGGTGGATCGGACCCAGCCGATTTGACCCAATGCGCCAAGCTAGCCGAACAATGGGGTTATGACGAGGTGAACATCAATGTCGGCTGCCCCAGCGAACGGGTCCAGTCCGGCGCGTTTGGCGCTTGTCTGATGGAAGAACCGCAACTAGTAGCCGATTGTGTCAAAGCCATGCGCGATGCGGTAAGCATCCCAGTTACCGTTAAACACCGTATCGGCATCAATGAAGTGGAGCACTACGAATATCTGCGTGATTTTGTCGGCACCGTGGCGGATGCAGGATGCGAAGTATTTATCGCCCATGCCCGCAATGCGATTCTCAAGGGGTTGTCGCCCAAAGAAAACCGAGAGATCCCGCCGTTGAAGTATGACTATGTCCACAGGTTAAAGCGTGACTTCCCGCATCTGGAAATCATCATCAATGGCGGCATCGACAACTGGGATACGGTGGACGAGCAACTACAACATGTGGATGGCGTGATGATAGGTCGGATGGCTTATCACGACCCCTATCAGTTCGCTATGGTTGATGCCCGCTACTATGGCGATAACCGTAGCGTTGCCAGCCGGGCCGAAGTGGCGCGTTCGTTGATGCCCTATATTGCAGAACGTGCGCAAGGGGGCCGTACTCTGCCCAAGCATATCGTCCGCCATATCCTCGGGCTGTACCAAGGAAAGGTTGGTGCGCGTAATTGGCGTCGTTTACTCAGCGACAGCAAGATGTTGCAAAACGCCGGCCCATCCATCATCGAAAGGGCATTGGCAGAAGTCGAACCTGCTTTGATTGCCTAAGGCCTATGCATTTCCACCTACCTGCCCTATTCGCCCTGTTACTCAGCCTGCCAGCTATGGCAGCAGCACCGGTTTTACTCGCTACGATGGGTAACAAGGTCTCGGTTTCGTTTGGTGGTAAACCCGTTACGATGAGTATCGGCCAGACCATGGAAGGCGTACGCCTTGTCGCCATCAATGCCGATTCAGCAGTTTTCGAATCCCACGGCAAGCGTCGCCAGATTGGGCTTGGCCAGGAATTCTTCGCCAGTGGCGGAAGCAGCGTGGCAGTACCCAATGTCAGCGATACCGCTACCCTGTACGATGCGGGTAATGGTCACTTCCTGGCGCAGATCAGTACCGGGCAGTCTTCTGTACGCGGTGTTATCGACACGGGTGCGACCTTTCTCTCATTGTCGAGCCAGCATGCTGCACAGCTTGGCATCAACTACAGTCGTGACCGCCCGGTGCAACTGAGTACCGCACAAGGCCGCAAGATTGCTTGGCAAAGCAAGGCGACGATGATCAGACTCGAAGGCATTCCGCTGTATGAAGTGGATATCGTCGTCACCGAAGGAAATTTTCCGGAAATGCCGTTGATTGGGATGAGCGTGCTGAACCGGCTGCAAATGCAGCGCGATGGTGACAATATGACCCTGAGAAAAAAATACTGAGCCGTGGACAAGGTAATGAACACGTTGGAACGTGAATTGAAGCAATGGCTGATCTGGCCACCCGCCTTGGCCGTCTTAATTGCCTGGACCATCGGCATGTGGGTGTTGCGCACCATGATGCCGGCTGACGCCGTACTGATGGCCTACGTGATCGTCGGTATTGGCCTTGTCTGGTGGTTATTGCCACGGCTGGCATGCAAGATATGGCACGCGGGCGGCACCCTGCATTGGCGCTGGGGGCAGTTACACTACGGCGTAAATGGCCAACTTGCGCTGGCAGAAATTACCGAAGTCGAAGTGCTTCCCCTGCCCGACAAACCCACACAACCCATACGCCAGTTGAATGGGGCGGAAATCCATGGCGGCAACTTTACCCCGGCGCTCAACCGAGGCGTAAAGATCAGCTGTCGTAATGGGCGTGTTGTCTGGTTTGGCCTTCCTCAGCCAGAGAAATTCGCCACAGCATTACGCGCTGCCCTACCCCAGTCGGCTTAAGGCTGCCTCGATCCAATCAGAGAATACAGAATGAAGAAATTGGTATTGGCCAGCAATAATGCGGGCAAATTGAAGGAATTCAGCCGCCTGTTCGCATCTCTGGACATTGAGCTCATCCCACAAGGCCAGCTGGATGTCAGTGAAGCGGAAGAGCCTCATATCACCTTTGTGGAAAACGCGCTCGCCAAAGCACGCCACGCCGCAGCAGCTACCGGTCTGCCAGCACTTGCGGACGATTCAGGCATTTGCGTGCCAGCCCTGGGAGGCGCGCCCGGGGTGTACTCGGCTCGTTATGCTGGTGAACCGAAGTCCGACGCCCAAAACAACCAGAAGCTGGTGGCTGCATTGGCCAGCAGTGAAGATAAGCGTGCCTTTTACTATGCAGTGCTGGTGTTGGTGCGATCAGCCGACGACCCCCGCCCGCTCATCGTCGAAGGCCGGCTTGAGGGTACTATCGTGGCGGAACCACGTGGTGAAGGTGGTTTTGGCTACGACCCGCATTTTCTGATTCCCGCATTAGGCAAAACTGCTGCCGAGCTGAGCCCGGAAGAGAAAAACCCGATCAGCCACCGTGGCCGTGCCTTGGCTACGCTGCTGGCAAAGCTCAAGGAAGAATCCCTATGAGTACGCCCTGGCCCAAGTGGCTTAAAGACGATGGTGCAGTGGTCAGCTGTTTTGAGAAAGTCAAAGTCATGGAAGAGAATCTCAACGAGATCCGCCAGATGACCCAAGACGCTTTTGAAGATGGCCTGTTGATGGAGGTCAGCGAAGCACAGATGCGCGAGGCATTGCATCGCATGGTCGATGCGTTGGTTAATCCGTATGGCCGCTGAAACCCCGGTCGATGTCACTCCGCCTACCGTTACGCCCCCAAAGCCTGCTGGTGAAAAGCGGCGCTTTATCGTCCTGATTGTGCTCGGTCTTGCTTTCGCCGTGCTGCAAACATGGTTCATGCCCACAGGCCGTTCGCCATCACTGGCCCGTACCACAGCCGAACAAGCCTTTGCCTTGGCACATGAAACCCCGCAGCAGGTTACCTTCAGTCAACTCAACGATGGAAAGTGGCAAACCGCACGGCTCTATCAACCTGACGAAGACTTGATGGCAGCATGCGCCAGCTTGAAAGAAGGGCAGGAAGACTGCCGTACTGCGCTGACCAAACCACCCAAAGAAGTGATCCTGTTGGGGCTGACTGAGGGGAAGTTGACACGCATTGAGCAACTGCCAGCAAATTTGTTGGCCTTAAGCAGCTGTGGCAATGAACTGCGCAACGAACAAAAAGTGACCCTGACTCGTGATGCCGGCAGCAATAGGGCACATCTCAACTGTATTTCCTCTGCACCATGAGCATTCCGATCCACCCAGCCCCCACCTACCGGCCAGCCAAGCAACCTGTCAGCCGCGCCAACTGGCAGTTGACTGCGTTGCCACCCTTATCGCTATACATCCACTTTCCATGGTGTGTGCGTAAGTGCCCATATTGTGACTTCAACTCGCATGAGGTGAAGGGAGGGATCGATGAAGCAGGATATGTCGCCGCACTGCTGCAGGACTTGGAACACAGCCTACCGCTGATATGGGGCCGGCCAATCCATACCATCTTCATGGGTGGCGGCACACCCAGCCTGTTTTCGCCGGAATCAATAGACGCACTGCTGGCCGGTATCCGTGCCCGTACCAAGTTGTTGCCTGATGCTGAAATCACGCTGGAAGCCAATCCGGGCACAGTGGAGGCAGCCAAATTCAAGGGATACCGTGCAGCAGGCATCAACCGGCTTTCTATCGGCATCCAGAGCTTCAATGCAGCGCACCTCAAGACAATCGGCCGTATTCACGATGCCGACGAAGCCAAGCGCGCAGCGGCGTTAGCAGCTGAAACTTTCGACACATTCAACCTGGACCTGATGTTTGCCTTGCCGGGCCAGACTATCGATCAGGCCCTGGCCGATGTGGATACAGCCCTGAGCTTTGGCCCTACACATCTGAGCTGCTACCACCTGACGTTGGAGCCGAATACCTACTTCTACCGTTACCCACCCGAGCTGCCCGATGATGACGCTGCGGCCGTGATACACGACGCCATCGAATCCCGCTTACAGACCGCGGGGTTCGAACATTACGAGACCAGCGCCTTCGCCCGCCCTGGCCATCGGGCGCGCCACAATATGAACTATTGGCAATTTGGCGATTACCTTGGCATCGGTGCCGGCGCGCATGGCAAACTGAGCTTTCACGACCGCATCATCCGTCAGGCACGCTTCAAACAACCCGCAGCATATTTGAAGGCAGTAGCGGCCGGTAATGCGGTACAAACCGACGAGGTGGTAAGCCACACCGAATTGCCTTTCGAATTCATGCTCAATGCCTTGCGCTTGACGGAAGGCTTTCCTGTCGCGATGTTTGCCGAGCGTAGTGGATTACTCCTCAATGTGATTGAGCGCCAATTGCAAACTGCTGAGGCACAGGGTTTGATCGAGCGGGACTTCAAAGTCATCAAGCCCAGTGAACGCGGCCGACGTTACCAGAACGCGCTGTTGCAACTATTCCTGCATGAAGCGTAAACAGGCGGCCAACCGCCATCCCCACCCAAGGAGCACATCCCATGAAGAAAGAAGTCATCCACAGCGACAACTCACCCAAGGCCATTGGTGCCTATTCCCAAGCCATCAAAGTGGGCGATACGGTTTACCTAAGCGGCCAGTTAGGCCTTAACCCCACGACCATGGAGCTGGCCGAAGGGTTCGAAGCGCAGACCCACCAGATGTTCAAGAATCTACGCGCGGTCGCCCAGGCTGCAGGCGGCGACCTGAAGGACATCGTAAAACTCGGTGTATTTGTGGTGGACCTTGCCAACTTCGCCAAGCTGAACGAGATCATGGGCCAATACTTCGAAGCCCCCTATCCTGCACGCGCAGCCATCCAGGCCGCTGCGTTGCCGAAGGGGGGATTGGTTGAGGCGGATGCGGTGATGGTGTTGAGCTAAGCTTCTTATAGCCAGTTCGCGATCCTACTGCGCAGCCGTGATCAGGGCTTATGTGCTGCTCTGCACCCTGCTGACGCGCTGCTAGTGACGGATCGCCAGCCAGTTTCTTAGATGTGGAATAAAACGGGACACTGCGACGTCCCGTTTTTTAATTTGCAGTCATGTTGAAACACAAGATCGGAGCCCTGTATGAGCAAGACCTTTCTCATCATCGGTCTCATCGTCATCAGCAGCGTCTGCCTCGTACTTTGGCGGCGATATCTTGCATTACAGCGGGAAGCCTACATTCGGAATTTTGCACTGCCCAAAGGACTCTTCGACAAGCTCTGCAAACTACATCCACACCTTGACCTGAAAGAATGTCAGCTTGTCTCTCATGGGCTGCGGCAATTCTTTCTGGCGTACCACAAGAGCGGGTACAAATATGTGTCCATGCCCTCCCAGGTAGCGGATGATCTTTGGCACGAATTCATCCTGTACACAAAGAATTATCAGGGTTTCTGTAAAAAAGCCTTTGGGCGATTCCTCCACCATACGCCCGCATCGGCGTTGAACGATAACCGCCAAAGTAATGCCGGTTTACGACGCTGCTGGCGCTTTGTATGTCTCGATGAGAACATCAATCCGCTTTCACCAACGCGCCTGCCATTACTTTTTGCTTTGGATACCAAGCTAAGCATCGCAAATGGTTTCAAATACGCGGCGGATTGCCAATCACCCGGTAGTCCCGCAACGGCTGACGCTGGTAATGAGATCCACTGCGGGGGTGATTTCTCCAGCAATAGTTTTGATGGCGGCACCGATGGTTTTTCCGACAGCAGTAGTTCCAGCGATGGGGGCTGTGATAGTGGAGGAGATAGCGGCGGCGGTTGTGGTGGTGGGTGCGGCGGAGGCGATTAAGCACTCATTGATGCCTCTACCAACCGGTAAAACCAGGCTCACAACGTATTGCGACCCGGTTCTACCGAAAGCATCAAATTTCGCGACAGTTATTTCATGCCTTGCCAGAAGGCCGGCCCAAATAGCTTTCCAGTGAATCATCCATCGCATCCAGCCAAGGCGTATGGTGAACTGGCGACATCTTACCCGTCATTACTGAACGGTAGCTGCGGTTACGGAACCCGATAAAGTCTTCGGCTTTATGTTGGTCCCATTCCAGGAAAGTTTTATTCACAGCTTCAATATCAAAGGGCGGGTAATCGGTCAGCGCAATCAGCTCCTTTACCCTATCTCCCTGGAACGCTACTCCTTGCTCAACACTTTCAATCTTCTCTTCACGGGCGCGTCTTTCTGCACTGTGTTGTCGCATCTGCTCAAGACTCGGTAAGGTTTGGCGACCGAGAATAACATCTCGGGAATACCAAGCCTGTACATCGAACATATTGAAGCTGTAAAACTGATTCTGCATACCGATGTAATGCAACTTGGGATTATCTTCCCAAACCACACCCTGAAATAACTTAAGTGGCCATAGCCGATTATCCGTCCTTAGCCGTAAAGTATCCGGTAAGAAGGGAAAGTGATATTTGTAACCGGTACAGAGGATGATTGCATCAATCTGGCGTGATGTCCCATCTGCAAAATACGCAATGTTCTTATCAACCCGTTGCAATAGCGGCTTCTCTTCCCAGTTAGCCGGCCATTTATATCCCATCGGGCGGGAACGATAACTGGATATAATCGACTTTGCGCCATATTTATAACATTGCGAACCGATATCCTCTGCAGAATAACTGCGGCCTACGATTAGGACATCTTTTCCTTTGAATTCCACCGCATCACGGAAATCATGCGAGTGCAAAATACGGCCATTGAATGTTTCAAAGCCTGAAAATTCGGGAACATTCGGTACCGAGAAATGGCCAGATGCGACTATTACATAGTCAAACTCCTCAGTAGATGCTTCATCTGTTTGGCAATGCAAGTAGGTTACTGAGAATTTACCGCTTGCCTCATCATATTGGACTCGCTGTACTGCGGTCTGAAAACGAACCCAACCACGCACACCCGCCTTATCCAAGCGACCCTTAAAATAGTCGAGCAAAACAGTCCGCGGCGGATAGGAAGCGATGGGCTGGCCGAAATGTTCCTCAAAAGGATAATCCACAAACTCCAGGCATTCTTTTGGTGCATTTGTCCACAAGTAACGATACATACTGCCATGCACTGGCTCACCATGTTTATCGAGACCTGTACGCCAAGTGTAATTCCATAGACCGCCCCAATCATCCTGCTTCTCAAAGCAGACAATTTCTGGGATATCGGCACCTTTCTTCTTGGCTGATTGAAAAGCACGTAAGACTGCCGTACCAGAGGGACCCGCCCCAATTACTGCAACTCGTTTTTTCATTCTTCCTCCTTATTTGCTGAATTGCAATTTATTTCCATGAATAATATTTCTAAGTAAATATCATTTACTACAAGCCACATTGTGAATTTAGCAATTACTATTTATTCAAAAATAGCAGACCATATATTATTCACACTTGTAAATACTTGTCACGAAAAATAGCCGCAACCTAAGCTAAGGTAAAGAATATAGTTGCATGTCTGACACATAATTTATTTAACATCAACTCAGAATATTTCGATTTCCCAGTATATGTCTATGCCCACGAAAGCAGCGCCTCTAGATGGTTGATGAAAATCCCATTTGAATTACATTTGCTCTTTTTTTTCATTGAAACAACATGCAAACCAAGCACTATTAGCGCGGACATATTTAGCTTCGGACTTATTTTTCAGGTAGGACACGAAAAAAGAGATTACTTTGCAAAAAGCATAGTTTCTACGAGGCATCAACAACTTGCCTCAATACCGGCTGGGAATAGACACAAACTCTCAGAAGAATAAAATTCCCAGCCTTACCCGGCCTATTCATACCCAAGCAGAAAAACCAGATAGGGCAATCAAGCCCCTTGGATTTCAGAGTCGCTATTCGATGGCAACCAACGTGAGTAGATTGGTTGTACCCAACCGGTGTAGCTCAGCAGCTCCCACCTTACGAAGTTGATAGTGATGTCAAAATGCAGGCGTCCACGTTCGCTCCATTCTCTTGCCACTACGTTAAGCGCTAGCCAATCTGGCAATCTGACTCCCAGAAAATGGCTTTGTGCGCTGTGCTGGAACAATACGTCCTCGCGGACATCATTAACCAGCGAAAGGCTGAGCAGGCCAATGGACTCGTGCAGACCATCCTCAGTCATGTATTGACGCGAAACCATGAAGCGATCAGCAAAACGGCGCTGCCAGACTTCCTGTTCGCCCTTAACAGCCAACTGCACGGTAACGCCTACACCCTGCCCTTCCTTAGGAAAGCGGCCCAAGCAGAGCAACAGGCGTAGTAATAGGTTCTTGCTCCGGCGCACAGTCGCTTCCCCCTGCCAAACAGTACCGGCCTCGGTATGAAAGCGTTGCAGCAATGGCGCCAGCTGGCTAAAAGCCGGCCCAAGGACAGTTGGATAAAGACTAAACATGCGTTTGCTACCTCAAATCATGTCCTGTGCAGTATCGCCCTGCCGGAACATTTAACAGTATCGGAAAAAAATATTGCTGCCTAAAAAATCCGGTGTCGTTGCAATAGGCTGGAAACCCATCCACGAACTACCACAAGCTATAACCCATCAAATAAAGCAGCATAAAATCCTGTGCCGTCCCATTACTTCTAATTAAAGGATAACGGTCGATATATAGTATCGATCAGCCAGCGCTTAAGTAGTGAACCCAACAAGCCCGTACGTAAGAGCCTGTCCAGAGCCTCACAAAAAAAGCGCTACATAACAAGGAGTAATAAAGGCAGCGGAGTCTATAAGTGATTCAATAAATATGCCATAGGCATTTTTAACGCTGCATGGCTGACAAGCAACAAGCTATCAACAGGTTCTTACGTCGGCTTGTGCACCATCAACCAGTACACCACGATCAAACCACCAAAAGCAGGAAAACCCAGCGCAGTCCATATGCGCTCATAGGTCCAATAGCGATCCGGCAAATCAGTTCTATCGCGGGCGGCTATTGCAGCCATATCGCGCATGCGTAGCTGCAGCCAAACTACGGGCAGCCAGCAAAGACCCGCCAATACATATAAACCGAGCGACCAGACTATCCAGCGAGACTCCAGCGGGAAGCCCGCCAGGTACACCATCCAGAAGCCACTAAGTGGTTGAATGACGATTGATGGCGTAGTGAACCACCAATCTGCTCGTACTACCCATTGGGTCACCACCGCGATGGCTTGTACATTCCGACTACGATTAGCGCAGAACATATAGAAGGCGGTACCAAAACCCGTGCCGAACATCAGCGTGGCCGAGAGGATATGTACCCATTTGGTGATCAGATAATCCACAGGCACCCTCCCTTTATCACATACCTGCTTTGCGAGATTGCATGCTATGCAGCAGCCCCAGCACTAACAACACAGGTAAGTTCTTACTGATAGGCCCGAACGGGTGCAACCACCATTCAGGCAGGTAGAGGCTGACAATGGCGGTGTAACCCACTATCAACCCGATTTGCCCCAGCCATAGCAAGCGGTTCGGCCAAAACAGGGTTAGCAAACCCATTAGGGTATCGACCCCTATGCCAGCCCATAGGGCAACTGGCTGCCACGCTACAGACAACCCCATCTGCGCCAGTAAAGCCAAGCCTGTTTGCCACTGTGAATAGGAAACCCATGCGGTAAAAATCCAAAGCCAGGCCAATACCAACCGAGCGATTGGCAACCAATTCGCCAGCTGTGCCTGAGGCAGGAGAGCGGGATGTGTAAAGCGGGTTGGCGCAATACTGGCCGTCCAAACCGTATCAGATGTGTAGCTTCCTTGGCGTAGCATGAGCAGGCTTTCCGGGCTTAACAGTTCCGCAGGAGCCCAACGTACCAACCCCTGCATTATCCCGGCTGGCAGCGCTACCACTTTGGCTGTTGGCAACCCCATGCCCGTGCGTAATGCCTGCAGGTAGTCTGTCCACGTAAGTGTGTGCGGTCCGACCGCAGCAATTACACGTTGACCAACATGCTGTGTTTCGACCAGTTGCAGCAGCAACGAAGCCAGGTCATTGATATGAATAGGCTGCACCAAGCCTGCATCTGCTGGGACAAATAGTACTGGCCACACCGCCATGCGACGAAATAACACACTGCTGTTACCCTCATCGGCATATACCAGCGAAGGTCGAACAATGGCCCAATCGAGTTCAGTCTGCATCAATGCAGCGTCGCCCACCGCCTTGCTACGCCAGTACTCTGTAATAGCCCCGGGTGCTGCCCCCAAAGAAGAAACCTGAATTACTCTGTTTACACCTGCTTTTATACAAGCCTCGAACAGGGCAGCAGGCATCTCGGCATGTATGGCAGCAAGCTCCCCAGGCCTTGTTTCCCGAAATATCCCTGCGCAGTTAACGACGGTTGTTACACCTTCCAGCATGGGCAGCCAGTCATCCGGGCTGTGCAAAGTCGCCAAATCCACCGCCAGCCAGGACACCCCATTCAATACCTGGGCTGGCGACTTACGGCATAGGGCGTGAACGGTGTGGCCCGCAGCCAGCAACTTCGCAAGCAGTGCATCGCCTATTAAGCCACTTGCACCTGTTAGCAGAATTTTCATATCGAATCAGCCACCGTGTTGATGCCGTATCCAGGTGTTTTCAATGAGCACTACCCATTACGCAGGTATTTCACGCACATCGAATCCTTGCAATGCCGCTAGGTATTCCTCAACCGTCAGCAAACCCATACATGGCATAGCGCCATGTGGCAGTTTGTCGCCACGGGCAAGCTTTACAGCCAAGGCAATGGAAGCGCCACACGGTATATGCGGACCATGGTTCTGAGCGGCGACCAGATGCCAATCCAGCTTCAGCGGCTGGCCATCGATACCGACACCTTCCAACGAAACAAACATACCTCCCTTGTCACTGACCCAGGGCTCCATCCATTGGCTTATCGTATGCAGCGGCTTAACCAATGGTCTGGCACTAGATAAGAGGTGCATTCGTACAAGTTGCGACACGCACCATACGAACAGGTGTCCCAACGGACTTGCAAAGCCCGCATGAAAAACGACGGTGTGAACATCCGGATAGCGATGGGGAAACAAAACCAGATCGGGCACATCGCAACTCCCCAACAGGCGTGCTCCTACAGGTGATGGGAACCGGTAGCAGGTCAAATCCAGCCAGCCTCGCGTAGTCTGCCAACGCCCCGCCTGCAGCCGGGAAAATGCTTTGCCGCAATAGCCGAATACACCTCGCATAGTGGCCAGACCTGGCGCTCTCGCACCCGAACCTATACCGTGTCTGATCGATTCAATACGGCTGAATCTGCTCAGATACCGATCCACCACTGCCGATGAAAGCGCTGGCAGAGAACTGGCCCCGCTCGTAACAAACACCCCTTGATCACGAGCGGCGGAATCAAGCTCCGCTATACCCGCAACAAACTCGCGTCCATCAGCCAAGTCGATATAGTTTGCACCAGCCCCAATCGCTGAACGCGCCACTGAATAGTCCTGCCCCTGAAATGGTCCCGCGGTATGTATCACGGTATCGACATTCAACGCTTTCAAACGCTGAGCAAGATCTGGCGCATGGGCATCAATCGCAATACCCTGGTCTGTGTTCAACGAAAGCTTGCTTGCAAGCGTCTGGGCCTGCACAACATCACGCCCACCAATCAACAGGTGGATAGCCTTGTTCGACGCAAGGGCCTGACAGATGCGGCTACCAAAGAAACCATAGCCACCTAGAACGAGTGTGGTATGCATAGCATTAAACCCATTTGCGATCTTGCTGCGCAGCCGTGATCAAGTTTCTGTGCTGCGCTCCACCCTGCTGGTATCTGCTCCCGATAGAGCGTAAGCAGGTTCTTACACACAATTGTTTCCATAATTTCTGTATCAACAGAAATTTGAAGGTAAAAAATTCAACGCATCCGCAAGTCGCACACACCATCCGGGCAGCGATAGCCTAGCAACCGGCTGGCTCGATAACGGTTACGCGCAAACCAACGGTACGTCTTTCGCCATAAGGGCTTTGTCAGCGCCAGCTTCAGTGGCCATACCAGCCAAGCAAAACCTACTGCTGAATACGCAGCGGCAATCGCATCGATACCTACCAATAATCGACCATCCACATCCAAGCCATGTAGTTCGGCGTCCATCGCTGCCAGGGTGGTACCGTAATCCGCAGCATCAAACCCTTCACCATGCATGTCGATATAAGCAAGCCGACCGTGCTTATCCCACCTTTCCAAACGGCGCATTTCAGCGGAACACAGTGGACAACGACTATCGAAAAACAACGTCAGGGCAGTAGTCATACCATTTCCTTTTCGTCGGAACCCAGCAGACGGGCAATCTTTCCGCCCGCTTTGAGAAAACGCTGCAACGTAGGCGGCGGCAAGTGTTTGAAGTCGTCATAGGCACGCATCAGTATCTCAAGAAAGACCAGCACCTCATCCATTCTGACTCGGGTCGCCGCGTCCAACGCGGTATCGTCTTTCGCTTCCAAGGCACACTCACGCAATACCGTCAGCGTCGGGTCGAGCTCCCGCTTTTTGCGCTCTTCCATAATCACCCGGAAGATTTCCCACACATCCTGTAGCGCGACAAAGTGATCGCGCCTGTCCCCCATCACATGGGTGACACGGATCAACCCCCAACTTTGCAATTCCTTGAGGCTAGTACTGACATTTGAACGCGCCACATTCAAGGTTTCGCTGATTTCCTCGGCATGCAGGGGTTTGCCGCTGAGAAATAGCAAGGCGTGTAACTGCGCCACAGTGCGGTTCACCCCCCAACGAGTTCCCATTTCTCCCCAGTGGAGGATGTACTTCTGGGTGGTTGGGCTAAGCGTCATATCTGTTTTCTTCAATTTCTGTCATTACAGAAATTAAATACCAAACTGCTCCTTATGGTCAAGCGCAACTTTGCCAAGTCATAAACAAGCGCACAGAGCCAGCTCGCAACAATCCACAGATTTTGACAGTGGTTCTTACCCGCGACGGCTACGCCATCTCACAATCAGTCCAACCACCAAGCCCAGTACCGCCAATATTAAAGCGGCGCTATTACCCCAACGCATATATGGCGTTTCACCTTGCATGCCCTGAACCGTGGCATACAGCGTGCCTTCAACCCGTTCTGGAAGGCGGGCGGCATATTGGCCATCTGGCGTAATCAATGCGGTGGTACCGCTATTGGTAGCCCGCAGCATAGGGCGGCCTGTTTCAAGTGCCCGGGCCTGGGATATCTGCCCATGCTGGGCCAATGCTACCGACCCATCGAACCACGCCAAGTTCGATAGGTTCAGCAATATGGTTGCTTGGCGCGCATTAGGCAGCAGCTCTTCTCCGAATACGTCCTCGTAACAGATATTGGCGGCGATGCGTTGGTCACGCACAGGCAATGGCTTTTGCACAGCACCACCCGAGGAAAAATCCACCAGCGGCATTTGCAGAATATTGTCGTACACCCAACCAAACACCGGCCGTATGGGAATGTACTCGCCAAATGGCACCAGATGCGCCTTGTAGTTTGCCGGGCGTGCCGGGTCGGTCAGCAATACCGCGCCATTGTAGTAACGCTGGCTCTTGCCATCTTGCCGGGGCGCACCGGCAATCAAAGCCGCGTTCTGCGCTATGGCATAGCTGAGCACTGCTTCCAGGTAATCCTTCGGCACTTCGTGCAGGAAAATCGGAAAGGCGGTTTCCGGCAGTACGATCAGATCGGCTTTCGCATCCTTCACCAAGTGGTAATAGGTCCGCAGGTTATAGATGAGGTCATCGATACCCCACTTCTGATTCTGTGGAATCGCCCCCTGCAACAAAGCCACCTTCATGGGCTTGCCAGACGGCTCTGTCCACACTACCTGCTTCAAACCGTAACCGGCTCCACAAAGCAGTACTGCAGCCGACACAACCAACTTGTCACGCAAATCAAATCGCCGTCCAAGCAGCCAGATCGCTCCCCCGGCGAGCAAGGCCACCAAACCGCTCACGCCATACACACCGAGTACCGGCGCAAACCCCGCCAATGGACCATCAGGAATCTGGCTATAGCCGACAGCAGCCCAAGGGAAGCCGGTAAACAACCAGCCCCGTACCCATTCAATCAACAACCACAGCGCCGGCAATACAGCAAACAACAAGACCGCACGCGACTCACCAGCCAACTTGCGCGCAGCGAAAGCCGCTATGGCGGGATATAACGCCAGGAAAGCGGCAAGCCCTACAATCGCAAGAATGGCGAACAACGCCGGCATACCGCCATAAGTATGCAGACTGATGAAAATCCAATGGATATTCGCCGCAAAATAGCCAAAGCCCCAGGCCCAGGCTACCGCCGCCGCACGACGGGGTGTCGAAGCGACATCGATAAAGCCGAACAACAAGGCCAGAGATAACAACACTGCAGGCCAGAATGAATAGGGTGCAAATCCCAGCAGGGTGATCGCACCAACCGAAGCGGGCGGTAAAAAACGAACAAGCAGCCTACCTACGGGCTGCCAACGCATCACGCCGTTTCCGAAGCCGGTGGGGCTTCGCGTTCGATAAGCAAACTATGGATACGACGGCTATCTGCCCGTAGCACCTGGAAATGCAGACCACCAAAACTGATGGCATCACCACGCTTGGGAACCCGACCAAACTCGGTCACCACCAGGCCGCCAACAGTATCGATGTCGGTATCGCTGAAACTGGTTTCCAGCACCTTGTTCAGGTCAGCAATCGCAGTCACCGCCTTCACGCGCCAACGGCCCTGCCGGTCCTGCAGGATATTGTCCTCAGTATCATCAAAGTCGTACTCATCCTCGATGTCACCGACAATCTGCTCGACCACATCCTCAATAGTCACCAAACCGGCCACACCACCGTATTCATCCACCACGATTGCAAGGTGATTACGGTTGGCCCGGAATTCCTTGAGCAGCACATTGAGCCGTTTGGATTCTGGAATAAACAAGGCGGGGCGCAGAATCTGGCGCAAATTGAAATTCTGCTTGGCGTAATACCGTAGCAAGTCCTTGGCCAGCAAAATACCGATGATGTTGTCCTTGCTGCCCTCATACACAGGAAAGCGGGAATGTCCTGACTCAATCACATGGGGAATGAAGGTTGCAGGCGCATCCTCCACTTCGATCACATCCATCTGCGTCCGAGGAATCATCACATCACGTACCTGCAAGTCACCGACCTGCAATACGCCTTCAATCATCGCCAACGCATCGGCATCCAGCAGGTGGCGCTCGAAAGCGGAGTGAAGCAGTTCAACCAGTTCTTCCCGGTCTTCCGGTTCACGTAACAGGAAGGCGGTCAGTCTTTCAAGCCAGCTGGCTTTAGTCGTTTGGGGGGAATTGGATGAGCGACTAGAGGGTAAGTCCATGACAAGATTCAGGAATAAGGGTGAGGCGGATTATAGCCAGGAGTGTGGTGGATTGCCTAAAGCACTTATCCACTAGGGTCTGTTGACGTTTTGACTTCGGTATATTGAAGAAGCGCAGCAAACCCGCAGAATTACGGTTCCTATACCAATCACCCTGCGGGTTTGCTATGCCCCGATTGATGCTCAGTGACGAGCTTTGG